>JAJLJT010000024.1:0-3523 GCA_033844555.1 Alphaproteobacteria bacterium
GGGCTGAAGCCCGGCGACACGCTCGCGGCGATCCTCAACGGCCGCAAGCGCACCTTGCGCGTCGTCGGCACCGCCCTGTCGCCGGAGTACGTCTATGCGCTGGGCCCCGGACAGCTGATGCCGGACGAGAAGCGCTTCGGCGTGCTCTGGATGGGGCGCGGCGCGCTGGAGGCGGCCTTCGATCTCGACGGCGCCTTCAACGAGATCTCGCTGGCCCTCATGCCCGATGCCCGCACGCCGGCGGTCGTCGCCGCGCTCGACCGCCTGCTGGAACCCTACGGCGGGCTTGGCGCCTATGCGCGCGCCGAGCAACTCTCGAACTGGTTCCTGATGAACGAGATCGCCCAGTTGCGCTCGATGGCGCGCATCCTGCCGACGATCTTCCTGGGCGTTGCCGCCTTCCTGACGCACATGGTCCTGGCGCGGCTGATCGCGACGGAACGGGCCGAGATCGGTCTGATGAAGGCCTTCGGGTACAGCAATCTGGAGGTTGGCTGGCATTACGCCAAGCTCGTGATCCTGATGACGGGGCTCGGCATCCTGCTCGGCTGGGCGGCGGGTGCCTGGCTCGGCCGCTACAACACCGAGGTCTATGCCCAGTTCTATCGCTTCCCCTTTCTCTATTTCCGCCCCGGACCGTCCGGTTTCGCCATCGCTGCGGTGGTGAGCCTGGCAGCGGCGCTGGCCGGAAGTCTCGGTGCCGTCAACCGGGCGGTACGGCTTCCCCCCGCCGAGGCGATGCGCCCCCCTGCACCGCCGCGCTACCGCCGTACCCGCCTGCACGGGGCCGCACTCGAACGCTGGATCGACCAGCCGACGCGGATCTTCCTGCGCCAGCTTGCGCGCTGGCCCGTTCGGTCTGCGCTCACCGTCTCCGGGATCGGCATGTCGGTCGCGGTGCTCGTGACCTCCATGCAATGGCTCGACGCCATCGACCGGATGGTGGACATCACCTTCCACGAGCAGCAGCGCCTCGACATGACGGTCGGTTTTGCCGAGACGAAGCCGCGCTCTGCCGTGTGGTCGTTCGAACGGCTGCCGGGCGTCCTGGCGGCGGAGCCCGGGCGCTACGTCGCTGTCACCTTCCATGCGGGCCCGCGCACCCATCGCGGCGGCATCCAGGGGATCGTGGAGGAGCCGCGCCTGAACCTGCTCTACGACGTCGAGCGCGGGGTGGTTTCGCCCCCGCCGGAGGGGCTGCTGCTCTCATCCACATTGGCGCGCAAGCTCGGCGTGGGCGCGGGCGACCACGTCCGCGTGGAGGTGCGCGAGGGCCGCCGCCCGGTACGCGACCTTCCCGTGACCGCGATCTTCGAGACCTTCATCGGGACGCCCGCCTACATGCGGATCGGCGCGCTGGACCGGCTGATGCGTGAAGGTCCGCGCGCCGAGCAGGTGCACCTGCTGGTCGATCCCCTGCGCGTGTCGGCGATCCATGCGGAACTGAAGGACCTGCCCGCGGTGGCCGGCGTGACGATCCGCAAGGCCGCCGTGCAGACCTTTCACGAGACGCTGGGGGACACGCTGCTGATCTATGTCTCCTTCTTCGTCGTCTTCGCCTGCACGCTGGCCTTCGGCGTCGTCTACAACAGCGCGCGCATCTCGCTGTCGGAGCGGGGCCGGGAGCTTGCAACCCTGCGCGTCCTCGGCTTCAGGCGCGGAGAGATCGCCTACATCCTGCTGGGCGAGGTCGCAGTTCTCGTGTTCCTGGCACTGCCTGCGGGCTGCATCGTCGGCTACGGCCTTGCCGCACTCATCGTCGCAGGTTTCGAGACAGAACTGTTCCGCGTGCCCCTCGTCGTCGCGCCCGCGACCTATGGCTGGGCGGTCCTCATCGGTCTGGCCGCCACGGCGGCGTCCGCGTACCTTGTGCGCTGGCGTCTCGACCGGCTCGACCTGATTTCCGTTCTCAAGACCCGGGAGTAGACACGTCATGGCGCTCAAATGGCGGCGGCTCGCGATCTGGGGGGTCCTGGTCCTCGCGCTGGCGGGAGGGCTCGCGTTCGCGTTCTGGCCCCGCCCCGTGCCTGTGGACCTTGTGCGCATCGCGCCCCGCCCGATGACCGTGACGATCGACGAGGAGGGCGAGGCGCGCGTGCGCGATATCTTCGTCCTCTCCGCGCCCGTCGGCGGGCGTCTGCGCCGGATCGAAATGGACGTGGGCGACGCGGTCGTGGCGGACGAGACAGAGGTGGCGCAGATCGAGCCTGCCGACCCCGGCTTCCTGGATGTGCGCTCGGAAGGCGAGGCCGATGCCGCGCTGCGGGCGGCGGAATCCGCGCTGGAACTCGCGCGCGCCGAACTGGACCAGGCGAAGGCGGAACTCGACTTCAGCGCGGCGGAGCTTGAGCGTGCGCGCGAACTGATCCGGCGCGAGACGATTTCCCAACGCGCGCTGGACGAGGCGGAACGGGCCTTCAAGACGCGCAAGGCCGCCGTCGCGACCGCCGAGGCACGGCTGGAGATGCGCCGCTTCGAGGTCGAGCAGGCGCGCGCCCGCCTCGTCTCGCCGGTCCAGACGCAGATCCTTCACGGACGCTGCGTCTGCATCCCCATCGTCGCGCCGGTCGGGGGCCGGATCCTGCGGGTTCTGCGCGAAAGCGCGGGCGTCGTGCAGGCGGGCGACCCGCTGGTCGAGATCGGCGACCCGCGCGACCTTGAGATCGTGGCCGACCTTCTCTCCTCCGACGCGATCCGGGTGGAGCCGGGCCAGAAGGTCGTGATCGACGACTGGGGCGGCCCGCAGCCGCTGTCGGGCGTGGTCCGCCGCGTGGAACCCTATGGCTTCACCAAGGTCTCGGCCCTGGGGATCGAGGAGCAGCGCGTCAACGTGGTCGTCGACCTTTCGGACCCGCCGGAGTCGTGGGCGCGGCTGGGCCACGGCTACCGCGTGGAAATCCGCGTCGTGCTGTGGGAGACCGGGCGCGCCCTTACCGTCCCCCTCACGGCGCTGTTCCGCGACGGGGAACGCTGGGCGGTCTTCGTGGCCGAGGACGGCGTTGCGCGCCTGCGCCATGTCGAGGTCGGGCACCGCGACGGCCTCTCCGCTGAGGTGCGCAGCGGCCTGTCCGAAGGCGAGGAGGTGCTCGTCCATCCCGGCGATCGCGTGGCGGCCGGCACGGCGGTCACGGCGCGGAGCGTCGCCGGGGAAAGCGGCCGCTGACGCCGCCGGCCCTTGCAGGGCGCAGCCGTAACACCGGACGCAAGACGGCGCGGCCCTGCGCTGCGGAACTGCCCGCGACGGGCCATTCCACAATGAAAAGTACGCCGTCAGCTTTCTTTTCACCCATTCAAATCGGATGATCGCAAGTTATTGAAATATTTGAGTGCGAAATGGGCACAATTATTGCTTGCTGAATTCTTCAGGGGACGCCCGACGGGCGCACCCCTGCCGCTTCTTCGGATGCGGCAAACAAGAAGAGGCAATGATGGAGGGTTCCATGTCTCGTATCCTGACCCTGATCGCACCGGCCGTGCTGCTTGCAACGCCGGCGCTTGCGAGCGGTCCCGTGCCGACCCTGCC
>JAJLJT010000025.1:0-6919 GCA_033844555.1 Alphaproteobacteria bacterium
CCGATCACCGCCGAGGACGAGGGGACCGACGACCTGAAGGCGTTCTATCTGGGACAGGACTATGGCTGACTTCAGCGGCAAGCGATGCGTGGTCACCGGCGCGGCCTCGGGTCTGGGACGGGACGTGGCCGGCGCCCTTGCGAGGTCCGGAGCGCGTCTTTGCCTTGCCGACCGGGATGGCGATGCACTGGACCGGGCGGCGCGCGATCTCGCGGGCGTCGAGGTGGCCCGAACGCTCGACGTGTCGTGCGACGAAGACGTCGCGGCCTTCGCGGCAGAGGTGCAGGAAAGCTGCGAAGCGGTCGACGTGCTGATCAACGCCGCGGGCATCCTCGGCCCTGCGGTGTCCGTTGCCGACTGCGGGGAGGCGGACTGGGACCGCGTGTTCGCGGTCAATGTGAAGGGCAGCTACCTGATGGTGCGCCATATCCTGCCGCTGATGCGCAAGGCCGGCGGCGGCGCCATCGTCAACTATGCCTCGACGGCCGGTCTGGCGGGGTCTGCGACACTCGGGCCCTACAGCGCGAGCAAGGGCGCGGTCGTGATGATGACGCGCAGTCTGGCGCTGGCTCATGCCGGCGAGAAGATCAGGGTCAACTGCGTCTGTCCCGGCTCCATCGAGACGCCCATGCTGGATGCGACGTTCGCCAGCGCGGGGGGCGCGGAAGCGCAGGAAGAGCGTCGCCGACAGTTTCGCGCGCGGCATCCGTTGCTGCGGTTCGGCCGGCCGGAGGAGGTCACCGAAGCCGTCCTTTACCTGGCGAGCGACCGGGCATCGTTCACCACCGGCGTGGCGCTTCCGGTCGACGGCGGGCGGCTTGCATGACACCCGCCGCGTCGGGCGCGCGCGTCCTTTCGCCCGGCTTCTCGGGCGAGCCGTTCTGGTGGGAGGAGGCGCGGCCTTCTCCCGACCGGTGCGAAGACCTTCCGGATTCTTGCGACGTTCTGGTGATCGGCGGCGGATATGCCGGGCTGTCCTGCGCTCTCGCGCTGGCACGCGGCGGTGCGAGCGTCATCGTCGCCGATGCCGAAATGGCGGGCTTTGGCGGGTCGAGCCGCAACGGCGGCCAGGCGAACGGCGGCTGGAACATGATCGACCTTGCTGCCCCGGATCAGGGAGCGATGCGCGCCCGCGTCGAAAGCGGACTGGAGTCGCAACGCCACTTCGAGGAGCTTCTGGCGCGCGAAGGCCTCGACGACTGCTACGAACCGGTCGGGAAGTTCGTCGCAGCCTATGTGCCCCGGCACTACGACACGCTGCGGCGCAAGGCCGAGTGGGCGAGCGCAAACGGCTATCTCGACGCCGAGGCAGTCGCCCCGGAGAACGTGCACGAGGAAGTCGGCACCGAATTCTATCACGGTGGGGTCCGGTTCAGCCGGGGTGGTCTTGTCCAGCCTGCGCGGCTTCATGCCGGTCTGCTGGCGCGGGTCGCGGCTGCGGGCGCCACCGTTGCCAGTCCTGTCCGGATCGACGGTTTCCGCCGGGTTCCGGGCGGCTACTCGGTCGAGACGACGGCGGGCGACATCAGATGCAACAATCTCGTCGTGACGACCAACGGGTACACCGGGTCCGCAACACCGGACCTGCAACGCCGCGTGGTGCCGGTTGCTAGCTACATCATCGCCACCGAGCCGCTTGCGGACGAGGTCGTTGATGCACTCATCCCCAGGCGCCGCGCGGTGTCCGATACGGCGCGCGTTCTCACCTATTTCAGGCTGTCGCCGGACCACCGCCGGATGGTCTTCGGCGGGCGGGCGAGCTTTGCCTCGGTCAGCCCGGAGGAGGGCGCGACCGGGCTGCACCGCATGATGACGGAGCGCTTTCCGCACCTGCGCGATGTGCGCGTCAGCCATGGCTGGAAGGGAAACGTCGCCTTCGCCCGGGACCGGCTGCCGCACATGGGCGAGGCGGACGGGTTGCATTGGGCGCTGTGCTGCAATGGGTCCGGGGTCGTGATGATGACGTACCTCGGCGCGAAGATCGCCCAACGGATCCTGGACCGGCCCAATGCGCCCGTTTGCGCCTTCGACGGCACGGGCAGCGCCAATCAGGCGTTTCCCGCGATCCCCCTCTACAACGGGCGGCCCTGGTTCCTGCCCTTGATCGGCTTGACCTATCGCCTGAGAGATTTCATGGATCGCCTTCAATCCACCCGATAATCTGGCGCCGGAGGGGGCTGGGTGCGGACGCCCCCGTCTTGCAGCCCCGTTCTCGTGTGAAGGGGGCGGCTTGTCGGCGCAGTGCCCCTTTGGAGGGCTGAGACGTTCGCTGGATGCCGACCTCTTGCTTGCCCGACGCTCGAGGCAGGAGGTTCTATATCTGTAACACATTGATTTTTTTGGTGCCGGCTGAGGGACTTGAACCCCCGACCCCCTGATTACAAATCAGGTGCTCTACCAACTGAGCTAAGCCGGCGCCGCGCCGGGTCGGCGGGTGTAGCTGCGCAACGGTTGCCGCCTCCGGACGTCGGTTGCGCGTTTTAGCCGATTGCGGCGCAGCTGGCCAGATGGCTTCCTCGGCCGCCGCCGTGCGCCGCGGCGGGGCGACGCGAGGGCCGCGCTCCCTTGTCCGGGGCCACCTCGGCGCATGCTCCAGCTTGTCCATGCCGCAACCCCGGCCCATGTCCGCGCACGGGCCTGCCTGCCGGCCCTGCGTCGCCTGTGTTCACCGGGATTGCGCACGGGGGATGCGTTCGCGGCCGCAATCCTCTATATCTCGCGCCCGCCTGCGCCGGATCGCGTGCGCAGGGCCTGCGCGTCCGGCGCGCGCGGCGTTCCTTTGCGAAGAGAGAGCACGACGAATGGCCCGCATCCTGATCACCAGCGCGCTCCCCTACATCAACGGTATCAAGCACCTGGGCAATCTCGTCGGCTCCATGCTTCCCGCCGACGCCTATGCGCGCTTCGCCCGGTCGCGCGGCCACGAGGTCATGCTGATCTGCGCGACCGACGAGCATGGCACGCCGGCGGAGCTTGCCGCGCACGAGGCGGGCCTTCCCGTCGAGGACTATTGCGCGCAGATGCACGAGGTGCAGAAGGATCTGGGGCTGCGCTTCGGCCTCTCCTTCGACTGGTTCGGCCGCTCGCACTCGCCGCAGAACCATGAGATCACGCAGCACCTCTACAAGAAGCTCGACGAGAACGGGCTGCTGGAGGAGGTGACCACCCGCCAGGTCTATTCCATCGACGACGGCCGCTTCCTCCCCGACCGCTACGTGATCGGAACCTGCCCGCACTGCGGCTACGAGCGGGCGCGCGGCGACCAGTGCGAAAGCTGCACGCGCGTGCTCGACCCCACCGACCTGATCGGGCCGCGCTCGGCGGTGTCGGGCTCGACCCGCATCGAGATCCGCGAATCGAAGCACCTGTTCCTGCGCCAGTCGCTGATGGTCGACCGGCTGCGCGCCTGGATCGACAGCAAGACCGACTGGCCGCTGCTCGTCACCTCCATCGCGAAGAAGTGGCTGGACGAGGGGCTGAACGACCGCGGCATCACGCGCGACCTCAACTGGGGCATCCCCGTCGCCTACGAGGGCGAGGTGCGCCCGGGCTTCGAGGGCAAGGTGTTCTACGTCTGGTTCGACGCGCCCATCGAATACATCGGCGCGACGATGGAGTGGGCGGACGCCACGGGCGGCGACTGGCGGCGCTGGTGGCGCGAGGACCAGGGTGCGGACGACGTGCGCTACATCCAGTTCATGGGCAAGGACAACGTGCCCTTCCACACGGTGGGCTTCCCCGTGACGCTGTTCGGTTCCGGCGAGCCTTGGAAGGTCGTGGACTACATCAAGGGCCTCAACTGGATGAACTATTACGGGGGCAAGTTCTCGACCTCCGGCAAGCGCGGCGTGTTCATGGACCACGCGCTTGAGCTTCTGCCCGCCGACTACTGGCGCTGGTACCTGCTGGCGAACGCGCCCGAATCGGACGATTCGAACTTCACCTGGGAGCAGTTCCAGTCCGCCATCAACCGCGACCTGGCCGACGTGTTCGGGAATTTCGTGAACCGCGTGGCGAAGTTCTGCGCGGCCCGGTTCGATGCGAAGGTGCCCGTGGGCGGCGACTACGGCCCGCTGGAGCTGGAAACCGTCGCCGCGCTCGAGGCCCGTCTCGCCGCGCTGACCGGCCACATGGAGGCGATGGAGTTCCGCAAGTCCGCGCAGGAGTTGCGCGCGATCTGGGTCACGGGCAACGAATACCTGCAGAAGGCCGCGCCCTGGAGCGCCTTCAAGACCGATCCGGTTGCGGCGGGGGCGTCGATCCGGTTCGCGCTCAACCTCGCGGTGCTGTTCGCGACGCTGGCGCGGCCCTTCGTGCCGGAGACGGCGGACCGCGTCGCCGCCGCGCTGGCCCCCGGCGGGACCGCGCCCGGCTGGCCGGAGAGCGTGGCGGACGCGGCTGCCCAACTTTCGCCCGGTGCGGCCATCAGCGTGCCGGACGTGCTGTTCGCCAAGCTCGACGACGAGCAGATCGCCACCTGGAAAGCCCGCTTCGGAGGGGAGGATGCCTGAACCCATGCGTGACCTGACGACGCCCCGCGCCCGCCTGATCCCGCTCGCCCTCTGCCTTGCGCTTGCGCTGCCCGCGGGCGCGCCCGCGCTGGCGCAGCAGTCCCAGGGCGGCGCGCAGCAGCAGGGCGGCCAGCCAGAGCCGCAGCGCAAGGAAATCGACCTCTCGGCGGAGGATCTGGAGCGGCTGGCGGCCGCCTGCACCGGCGCGGTGACCGAGATCGCGGCCCGCCGCGCCCCCTCGGCCGCGATCCGGCACGGCCTCACCGACGGCCACGTGGCGCTGATGGTCGACTATCTGCTCGACCCCTCGCTCGAGGACGCGAACTGGATCCAGGCCCTGTCGCAGGCGCTCAACCGCAAGGTGGAGCGGGGCGAGCTTGGCCGGATCGAGGAGCGGGAGCCCGAGGGCGCCTATCTCGCGACCGGCGTGGTGGCGACGCTCGACAACGACGACGGGCGGCGCGCGTTTGCGTTCTGCGAGTTCCGCGACTACCAGAAGGGGCAGGGGCCGCAGTTCGCGCGCATCCGCCTCGCGCGGTCCGAGCCCGCGCTGTTCGGGCGCTGGGTCGGCGTTCCGATGTTCTGACGCTCAGGGTGCCGTTCCGTCCGCGGGGTGGCTGCGCCGGAACAGGTCGTAGAGCGCGATGGCGGCGGCGTTGGAGACGTTGAGGCTCTCCATCGCGTCGCTCATCGGGATGCGGGCGAGCAGGTCGCAGGTTTCCGCCGTAAGGCGCCGCAGGCCCGTGCCTTCCGCGCCCAGCACAAGGGCCACGCGCGCGCCCATCTCGACCGTGTCGAGCCGGGCCGCGGAGCCGCCCGCCAGCCCGATTCGCCAGTAGCCGAGGTCGGCCAATTCCGCCAGCGCGCGGGCGAGGTTGGTTTCCCGCGCGATCGCGACGGTTTCCGCCGCGCCCGAGGCGGCCTTCGCCAGCGCGCCGAAGAGCGGCGGGGAGTGCCGCTCCTGCATGACCACGCCCGCGACGCCGAAGGCCGCGGCGCTGCGCAGGATCGCACCCACATTGTGCGGGTCGGTGACCTGGTCGAGGACAAGGACTGGACCCTCCCGCGCCGCGATGTCGGCCAGCGCGGCGGAGGGCAGGTCGGCCGCCTCGATCGCCAGGCCCTGGTGCACGGTGCCGGGGCCGACGAGGCGGTCGAGGTCGCGCGCCTCCATTGTTTCGGGTCTGGGGTGGTCGGCGGCGAGGCAGGGGGCCGCCTGTTCCAGCATCGCCGGCGTGCCGGCGATCCGGCGTACCCGGCGGGCGGGATTTGCGAGCGCCGCGAGGACGGCATGGGTGCCCCAGATCCAGCCGCCGTGCGCGGATCCGCGCTGCTGGCCCTGGCCCGCGCCATGGCCGCGCCCGCCGCCGTGGTGGGGCGGCCTGGAACGGAGATCGCGGCGGGAGACTTTCTTCGGTCGCATGCGCGAGGGATAGCCGATCGCGCGCACGCTTGGAAGCGCCGCGCGCGCAACCGCCGGCGCCGCCGCCGGAACCGGGAAAGGGGAGAGCGACATGACCGACACAGACTTGCGCCGCCGCCGCGAGGTCAGCCGCCGGGTGCGCGGCGTCGAGACGGCTTATTCGCTGCTGCGCCTGCTTGCGGACTTTCTCGCCGCCACGCTCTTTCTCGCGGGCAGCATCGCTTTCCTGTGGCCCGATTGGCAGCGCTTCGCCATCTGGTGCTTCATCGTCGGCAGCGTCTTCTTCTTCCTCAAGCCGGCGGCCAGGCTGGCGAGTTACGCCCACGCAAGCTCCATCGCGCGCGAGGCGAAGGTGGAGCTCGAGGCGCTCGAACGCCGCATGCGGCCGTTCTGATGCCGCGCGGACGGACATTTACGCCGGGCAGGGCTTGACACGCCTTCGTCAGGAAGGATAGTTCCCCCCGCCTCAGCCGGAGTTCTGAGCCGGTTGCGCGGGCGGAGGGGTGCCCGAGTGGTTAAAGGGGACGGACTGTAAATCCGTTGGCTTTGCCTACGTTGGTTCGAATCCAACCCCCTCCACCATCCGCGCGATGGGTGCCCGGGTCCGGTCCCGGGCGCATCGCTCCGCATGGCAAGGGCGGATAGGGTCGAACGCGGGTGTAGCTCAATGGTAGAGCAGCAGCCTTCCAAGCTGACGACGAGGGTTCGATTCCCTTCACCCGCTCCAGTTTCCTCCGGTTTCGGGCCCGGTGCGGCCCGTGGCCGGAATGCATGCAACATCACCCATTGACGTAAACGACATGCGGGGGCTGTTCCCGCGACCGAGAAGGGCGAGGCCAGCACGATGGCGAAAGCGAAGTTTGAGCGGTCGAAGCCGCACTGCAACATTGGGACGATTGGTCACGTTGACCATGGGAAGACCTCGTTGACGGCTGCGATCACGAAGGTGCTGGCGGAGACGGGCGGTGCGACCTATTCGGCGTAC
>JAJLJT010000026.1:0-13089 GCA_033844555.1 Alphaproteobacteria bacterium
CGCATCTGGATGTCGAGATAGCCGTGGCGGGCGGTCTCGCTGATCGTGCCGTCGAGGTCGAGTTCCTCAGCCGCCCCCTCGCGCGCCCAGCGGCGCAGGCGGCGCAGCGCGACCTTGATGGAGCGGGTGCCGATCTCGACATCGGTGTCGAGATTGCGGAACTCCCGCTTGTCCCAGACCTTCACGGCGGAGAAGTTCCGGTTGCCGTCCTGCCCGATGCGGATGCCTTCCGGATTGTAGCCATAGGCGCCGAAGGGGGAGGTGCCGGCCGTGCCGATCCACTTGTTGCCGCCTTCGTGGCGCTTCTTCTGCTCTTCCAGCCGCTTCTTGAACTCCTCCATCAGCTTGTCCCAGCCGCCCAGCGACTCGACAAGCTTCTTTTCCTCTTCCGTCAGAAAGCGTTCGGCGAGTTTCTTCAGCCATTCTGCCGGGATGTCGACGGCTTCCTCCATCGGAAGTGTCGGCTCCAGACCCTTGAACACCTTGCCGAAAACCTGGTCGAAGCGGTCGAGGAACTTCTCGTCCTTCACCAGCGAGGCACGCGCGAGGAAATAGAAGTCGTTGATGGAGTATTCGGGTACGCGCGCGTCCATCGCCTCCAGCAGCGTCAGGTACTCCCGCACGGAGACGGGAAGCCGGGCTGCCTTCATCTCGTAGAAGAGGTCGAGGAACATGGGGCGGCGCTCCCTTGGCCTGTCAGGTGGCGCGCTGGACGATGACGATGATCACGAAATAGGCCGCGAGCGCGAAGGTCGTCCAGACGCCCGCGCGCATCAGGGCGTCCGGCCAGCCCAGGCGCTTGCGCAGGCGGCCCCAGGCGAGAACGGCGGCGAACACGACGGCGAGAACGACAAAGCCCATCGCCTAGCGCCTCCCGGCGCGGTGCGCCGTGCAGTTGCGGTCTGCCGTCATGCCTTGCCCAAGCCTCCACGCCAGTACTGGTTTCCGGGTGGGAGACTAGCGCCCGGAGCCCCCCTCGGCCAGTGGGCTTTGCGCAGAGGTGACAGGTGCCGGACGGGAAGCGACCCCGCCTGCCTCCAGCCGCCGCGCCAACGCATCCGTCGCGCGGATCGTGGCCAGAGCGAGGGCGATGCCTGCAAGCACGTCCGCGAGGTAATGGCCCCCGACGGTCACGGCCGAGGCGATCATCATCACGTTCAGCACCCGCAAGGGCAGGCAGAGCGGTCCGAGATCGCGGCTGTAGTGCCAGACCAGAACGCCCAGCACCGTGTGGAAGGAGGGGAAGGTCAGGATTCCCTGGGCCTTCGCCAGGTGCAGGGTCTCGAAACTGCCCTCGCGCAGGGCCAGCACGTCGCCGAGGAACACGCACGCCGGCGCCGGGGCGAGATTCGGGAACGCGGCGCAGTCCAGTCCGAAGTGCACATAGGCTCCGACCGCCGGCCAGACCATGTTGACTGCGATGCAGGCGAGCGCGGAGACCATGAAGGCGAAGACGAAGTGACAGAAGCGGGCTTGCCCCGCCATGACCGCGAGGGCGCAGGAGACGGCGATGATCTGCGGCCCGAAACTGAAATAGGCGATGCGCTTGGCCCAGGCGAGTGCCGGAAGAGCCTCTGTCACGCCCGCGGCCGCGCCGGAATGGAAACCGAGAAAGGCATCGGCACGCACCAGGATCGGGTCGATCAGCGGTGCGGCGGCCGTCGTCGAGAGATAGGCCAGCACGATCGTCGCCGGGAACATCACGGTGAGCACCAGCAGCGCATCGATGGCCGCGATGAGCCCGGAGGTGAGGCGCGTCCGGGCCGGCCTTGCGCACAAGGCCCGCGCCACGAACAGGAGCGCGAGGCCTTGCCCGATATTCAGCAGACTCTCCGTCGCAACCGTGAACGGCCGCGCCACGGCGATCCAGACGAAACCTGCGAGAGCGGAGCCAAGCAGCAGAAACACAACAGTGCGCAACGGCATAACCTGCCCCTTACTCCACTATGGATACGCAACACGACGGGCATACATGCGCAACATAAATGGAGGGGAATAACAGCGGCTTAACTGCGCTTCGGCGAAAGCGCCGTATCGTCGGATCCCGGGGCGTCCGGACCTGCGGCCCGTCGATGTGCTAGCCGGGCTCGTAGGTGCAGGGCGCCGTGACCCCGGCCTTCAGCGCCTCGGGCGCAGGGACCGCGGAGGGATTGCGGAAGACCGTCAGGCGGTCTGCGCGCGCGAACGCGCCCGGCTGCAATTCCTGCTCGAAGTCCATGTCCGCATCGCTCAGCACGGGAAGCGCCAGGACCGCGTCGCCGTCTTCGGGACGCATCGGCGGGAAAAGCGGGCCGCTGCGCCAGCGGTAGGTCTGGATGTAGTCGGCGGATCGCCACAGGGCGCCGATATCCGTGAACGCGGACATGCACCCGGTCCTGTAGGAGACGAGCAGTTCCATCACGTGCGCCTCGGGAAGGCGCGCGGCGGTCACGCCGCCCGCGATGGTCAGGACGCGCGGAGGGCGCGTCGCCGCGCGCGGGTCCGCTGCCCAATCCGCGGCGATCGCGTCGGACTGGTCCCTCAGTACGGCCAGGAAGCCTGCGTAGTCGCGCAGGCTCACGAACGGATACTCCCCTGCGAACGCGGCCTCGAGCGCCGAGGTGTTCCCATCGTCGCGGAGAAGGAGGTGGAACACGGTCGGGTTCAGCGTGTGCACGCTCATCACGAGGGTCAGCAGCACGTTCGCACCCGCCGCGGCCATCGCCGTCCGCAGTCCGGCGCCGGCGGCGGCGATGCCGGGTGCGAGCAGCGCCGCGGCAACAGGCAGATAGGGGACGAGCGCGCGGTAGCCGAACATCATGTGCACGCTTGCCATCGTCGCGAGGTAAGGGGCGAGACAAAGCAGGCCGAGCAGAAGCATGCGCCGGAAGGACCCGGGCGCGGCTGCGATGCGTGCGCCGCGCAGCAGGACCGGACCCAAGGCAAGCACGCCGAAGCCCGCGATATAGGCGAGGTTGGCGAACAACGCGCCCCCGGAAGCAAGACCGGCCTTTGCGTAGAAGGACGAGGGCAGGGGCGTGCCGTAGGCAAGCTGCGCGTGAAGCAGCCAGGCCCCGAGCAGACCGCCGCCCGCCAACGCTCCTGCCCACGCGCAGGGTGCGGCGCGGTAGCGCCAGAGGACCGCGAGGCCCAGCGGCGCGGCAAACAGCACGGCATCGTGGCGGGTCAGCACGATCAGCCCGCACAGGAACAGCACAAGGCCTGCCTTGCGCGACGAGCGGCCGCGGTCGAGGTCGTGCGCGAGCGCCGCCGCCGCGGCGATCAGTCCCGCCAGCATCGGCGTTTCCAGGCCGCCGACGGACCAGAGTGCGAGAAACGGGGAGGTGGCGGCGACCGCCACGAAGATCGCGCGGGCCATCCCGTCGAGGCGGGCAGCGAGGATCAGAATGCCGCCGAGCGCGAGCAGCGGGCCTGCAAGCCGCCATGTGGCAACCGGGTCGAGCCCCAGGAGCGCGAAACCGGCGGCAATGAGCCCGTGCAGGGGCGAGGTCAGCGCGCTGACCGGCTCGCCCGGATTGTAGACGAGCGCGCCGTGCGTGGCCGCATTGTGGGCATATCGGGCGACGATCCACGCATCGTCCGCGGCGAATGGCCGGAAATGAAGGCACAAGAGGCCAAACGCACAAACGGCAAGCGCCGCCGGTACGAACTGCCGCTCACGCATCGAGGCAACCGCTGTCAGGCTCACCCGCGACATGCCCTACAAGACCGAACAAGGAGGGCACAGCCTAGGCAGGCATGCTTAACGCCGGGTTAGGCCGCCGGCGCCCGGCGTCCCGGACAGGGCCGGCAGGGAGAGGCTACTGCCCCCGGCGCTGCAGGAAGGCGAGGCGTTCCAGCAGGTGCACGTCCTGCTCGTTCTTCAGCAGCGCGCCATGCAGCGGCGGAATGACCTTCTTGGGGTCGCGCTCGCGCAGCACTTCCGGCCCGATGTCCTCCGCCATCAGCAGCTTCAGCCAGTCGATGACCTCGCTGGTCGACGGCTTCTTCTTCAGGCCGGGCACGTCGCGCACCTCGTAGAAGACCGACAGCGCCTCGCGCACGAGGTCCGCCTTGATCTCCGGGAAGTGCACGTCGACGATCCGCTGCATCGTCTCGCGGTCGGGAAAGCGGATGTAGTGGAAGAAGCACCGGCGCAGGAAGGCGTCGGGCAGGTCCTTCTCGTTGTTCGAGGTGATGATGACGATGGGGCGCTGCTTCGCGCGGACCGTCTCGCCGGTCTCGTAGACGAAGAACTCCATGCGGTCGAGTTCCTGCAGCAGGTCGTTCGGGAACTCGATGTCGGCCTTGTCGATCTCGTCGATCAGCAGGACGACGCGCTCGTCCGCCTCGAACGACTCCCACAGCTTGCCCTTGCCGATGTAGTTGCGCACGTCCTCCACGCGCGGGTCGCCGAGCTGGCTGTCGCGCAGGCGGGAGACGGCGTCGTATTCGTAGAGGCCCTGGTGCGCCTTGGTGGTCGACTTCACGTGCCAGGTCACGAGGTTCAGGCCCAGCGCCCCGGCGATTTCCTCGGCCAGCACCGTCTTGCCGGTCCCCGGCTCCCCCTTCACCAGCAGCGGACGCTCCAGCCGGATCGCCGCATTGACCGCCACCATCAGGTCGTCCGTGGCGACATAGGTGCTCGTGCCCTGAAACCGCATGCTGCTTCCCTCGTCGTTTTTGCGCGCGCGAAACGCAAGCTAGGGGGCGTCGTGGCCCGCATCAAGCGTTCCGCGTGCCGGTCTGCTCTGCGGCAACGCACACTCATGGCGTGACTTCTGTGAAAATTCGCGTATATAGCGCCGCATCTCTCCCGACGACTCGTGCGGGAAACAAGGTGCCAGCCGGGTCTCTTACGTCAGGGATGCCGAGGATGGAGAGGGACAGGTCGAAGCTCATGTCTGTTGAATTGCCCGCCGATTACCTGCCGTCGGACGACGAGCCCTTCATGAACGAGCTGCAGCTCGAGTACTTCCGCCGCAAGCTCGAGGCGTGGAAGGCCGACATCCTGTCGCAAAGCAAGGAAACGGTGCACGCGATGCAAAGCGAGGAGATGAACCTCGCGGACATCGCCGACCGGGCGTCGTCGGAGTCGGAGCGTGCGCTGGAACTGCGCGCCCGCGACCGGCAACGCAAGCTGATTTCCAAGATCGATTCCGCGCTGCGCCGGATCGAGGACGGCTCCTACGGCTATTGCGAGGAGACGGGCGAGCCGATCAGCCTGAAGCGGCTCGACGCGCGGCCCATCGCCACGCTCTCCATCGAGGCGCAGGAGCGGCACGAGCGCCGCGAGAAGGTCTACCGCGACGACTGAGCGCGCCGCGCGGCCTGGCCGCTGACGTTTCGTTAATGCAAACGGAACGTTAACCGGAGCCGGCCCATTCTGGTGTCCATGCGCCCGTCCGCCGCCCCCCGGGGCGGGGCGGGCCCGTGTGACCGCAGAAGACGGGATGGCAGGTCCATGACCGACGTGACCGCGGACCGGGGCGACGCGCCGGAACGCAGATTTGCCGGGCTGCAGAGGCTGACGCCGGGCCGCCGGCGGCTGCTGCTGGCGGCACTGCCCGTGGCCTGGCTGGCGCTCGGTGCGCTCATCGGCTATGGCGCGGGCCGGATCGACGCGATGCACCCCGACGGCGCAGCCGGGCAGGGGGCGCCCGTCGCCGCCGCCTGGGATTTGCCGGACCTGCTCGTCACGCTCGATGGGCCCGCCGACAGGCCGGTCTATCTGCGCCTCGCGGTCTCCCTCGAACTCGCCGGCGGCGGCGCCCAGCAACGCGACGCGGCACGGCTCGCGCGCCTTACCGACAGTTTCCAGGCCGCCCTGCGCGCCCTGCGCCCGGCCGACCTGTCCGGCGCAGCGGGCACCCAGCGCGTGAAGGACGAACTTGGCCGCCGCGCGGCCCAGGTGCTCGGGCCCGGGCGGGTTCAGGGCGTGCTGATCCGGGAGCTTCTGATCCAATGAGCCGGGACGACGCCACGACGCTGGGCGCATGGGCCGAGGCGCTGGAGGAGGAGCGCAGGTCCATGCTCGGAAAGAGCCTTCTGAGCGACGATTTCCTCGACGAGCTTGCACCGGACGCGGACGAGGACGGTGCGACGGGCCGCATCCTGAACCAGGACGAGATCGACAGCCTCATGGGCTTCGATCTCGACGATTCCGACGAGTGGGCCGCGGACGACGAGGCTGCGCCGGGCGACGGTGCGGGCAGTCTCGCCGCGATCGTCAATTCCTCGCTCGTCTCCTACGAGCGGCTGCCGATGCTGGAGATCGTCTTCGACCGGCTGGTGCGGCTTCTGACGGGGTCGCTGCGCTCCCTCACGGCGGGATCGGTGGAGGTGGACATCGAGAGCATCTCGTCCGTCCGCTTCGGCGACTATACCGAGCAGGTGCCGGTGCCCACCCTGATGGCCGTCTTCAAGGCGACGGAGTGGGAGAACCATGCGCTCTTCACGCTCGATTCCGGCCTGATCTACGCCATCGTCGACATCCTTCTCGGCGGACGCCGGGGCGGCCGCGCGGTCGATCCGGACGGGCGGCCGTTCTCGACACTCGAGCGGCGGCTGGTCGAACGGCTGGTCACCGCGACGCTGGACGATCTGGGCCAGGCGTTCAAGCCGCTCGCCGACGTGCACTTCGCCCTCGACCGGACCGAGACGAACCCACGCTTTGCAGCCATCGACCGGCCGTCCAACGCCTGCGTGCTGGTGCGGCTCAAGATCGACTTCGAGAAGCGCGGCGGGCGCATGGATCTGCTGCTGCCCCACGCCACGCTGGAGCCGGTGCGCGAGGTGCTGCTGCAGATGTTCATGGGCGAGAAGTTCGGCCGCGACAAGATCTGGGAAAGCCATCTCGCGGGCGAGGTCTGGCGGACCGAGGTCGAGGTGGAGGCCGTGCTCGACGAACGCACGATGCCGCTCGGCGAGATCGGCGGCCTGCGAATCGGCGACACGCTGATGTTCGGCGGCGGCGCGGACGGTCACGTGGTTCTGCGCGCGGGCGGCGTGCCGCTCTATGCCGGAACGGCGGGCCGCGCGGGCGGGCAGGCATCCGTGACCGTGGAGCGGCCGCTGGCCTCGCGGCCGGGGACCGAAGCCGGCCGGCGTCCCGCGGACGGGACGGTTCCTGACGAGGATGCTGCCTGATGCAACAGATGCGGTTCGTCTTCGCCCTCTCGGCCCTGTGCATCGCGGGCGCCTGGCTGCTTGCCGCCGCGCCGTCGGCCGCGGAAGAGCCTGCCTACCTGACCCCCGACCAGCAGGCCCTGCACGCGGGTCTTGCGCGCCGCGACGCCAGCCTGGACCAGCGCGAGGCCGCGCTGGACCTGAAGGAGCGCGAGCTTGAGACGCTTGCGCGCGAGATCGCGCGGCGCATCGACGCGCTGGAGGCGGAGGGACGACGGATTGCCGAGGCGCGCGCCGCCCTCGACCGCAGCCGCAATGCGGAGGCCGAGACGCTCGCCCGCGCCTATGGCGCGATGCGCCCGCGCGAGGCGGCAGCCGTGCTGGCGGGTCTGTCGCCAGACCTTGCCGAGGACATTGCCGCGCGCCTGCCCGCGCTGAAGCTCGGCCCCATCCTGGGCCACCTGCCGGAGGAACGCGCCCGCGACCTGACCCGCAGGCTGGCCGAACGCGCCGGGCTCGACGCCGCCGCACCGGGCGGCAACCCCTCGTGATGCGCGGCCCGGCGGCCGTCGCGTTCGCGGCCTGCCTCCTGCTGCTGGCCGGGGCGGGAGCGGCGAGGGCAGCCGAACCTGCAACCGATATCCTGGGCTTCGACATGAGCGGCTGGGCCGGCGGCCCGGCGGCGGGCTACTGGCCGCGCCGGCAGGCCCTGGAGGCCGCCTTGCGCACCGCGGCTTCGGATACGGACAGGGATCCGGGCGAGGATGCGGCCGGGGCGCGCCGCCTGGCGCTCGTGCGGTTTCATCTTGCCCATGGCGACGGGGCCGAGGCGCTGGGGCACCTGGCGCATCTGCCGGAAAGCGCGGCGACGGGCGCACAGCGCCGTCTGCTCGCAGGCGTGGCGCACGTGCAGGCCGGACACCTGGCGGATGGCCTGCGCATGCTATCCGACCCCGCGCTGGCACAGGACCGCCATGCGCAGGCGTGGCGGGCGCTCGGCGCCGTCCGGCGGGGCGATTGGGCGGGCGTGGCGCGCCTGCTCGCGGAACTCGGTCCGGACCGCCTTGCCGATCTGCTCACGGTCTATGACGCGGATGTCGCGGAGGAGTTGCTCCTCGGCGCGGCGCGGGCGGCGACGCTTCGCGGCGACCGCACCCTCGCGGGCGTGCTCGAGACGGCCGGGACGCACCGGACGCTTCCGGCCGCCGCGGCGGCGCGGGTCGCGCTGCTGGGCGGCGACAGGGCGGCGGCCCGGGCACGGCTCGCGGATGCGGCCGGGGCTGAGGCTGCCTATCTGCGGCTCCTGCTCGACGGCGGTCCGGCAGGAGACCGGCGCGCCGGGCTCGACGCCCTCGCCCGCGATGCGCATGGCCCGCTGGCCGCCGAGATCTGGGCCGAGGCCGCGCGCCAGGCCCGCGCCGACGGCGCGCCGCGCGCAGCGTTCGAGGCCGCCGCACGCGCCCGTGCCGAAAGCCCGCCGGGCCCGTGGCGCGAGGCGCTCGGCGCAGACGCCGCTGCCGAACTGGCAGGGCTGATCGCGCCGCCGGACGGGGCACCGCCGCCCGTGCCCGATTTGCTGGCGGCGGAAACGTTTCTCGCGCATCGCGATCTCGTCGAGGGCGCGGCGGACCGTCTGCGCCTGCTCGAAGGCTTCGCGGCAACGCTCGCCCGGCTCGGCCTGCCCGAGGCCGCCGCACGGGTGCTGAGACGCGCCGCGGCGCTGCCCGAGGCGGCGCCCGTCCGGTCCCGCCTTGCGCTCGCCGCGGGCAGCCATGCCCTCGCCGCCGGGGACGCGTCCCTCGCCCGCACCCTCTCCGCCAGTGTCATGGCGGCCCGGCCCGGCCATGCCGAGGGCCGTGCTGCGCGCCGCCTGGCCGCGCGGGCGCTGGGCGCAATGGGGGATGCAGGGGGCGCGCTTTCCCTGCTGGACGGGACGGACCTTGCGGTGCTGGACGCGCGTGCGGCCATCGCGTGGGACGCCGGCGCCTGGCCCGCGGCGGCAGAGGCGATTCCCGCCCTGATTGCCGCGGCGGACGCCCCGACGGCCGGCGAGATGTCGGCGGAACGGCGCCGCTACCCCGCTGCCGGCGTGGGCACGCTCGCCCGCCGGGCGGCGGTCGCCATGATTCGCGCGGGCACGCCCGACACCGGCCGCCTCGCCCGCCTCGCCACCCGCGCAGGCGTGCGCGACGGGGCGCGGGTCGCGGCGCTGTCGGCCGTTGCAACCTCCGATGCTCCTGCCGGAAGTGATCGGGATATTCAGGATTTGCGCACGGCACTTGAGGTGCTGTCCGAGGGGCCGCGGCCCCCTGCCGTCCGCGATGTCACGGACCTGCCGACGACGTTCACCTTTCGTTAAGACAGGGGCGCGGAACGTGCCCGGCGGGGCGATGCGCCGGTTCGGCGACAAGGCGGCTTGAGGTTCAGAATGGTCCGGCGCACTCTTCCACGGGGCGATTCTCCGCCCGGCGCGACGCGCGACAAGGCGACCGAGGTGACCCAGGCCGAAGACATTCTGGAACGACAGGCCGACCCGCCCGCGGGGCGGGATTTCGCCGTGTGGTTCGGGGTCGGCGGCCTCGTCCTCGCGATCGCTGTCAGCGCCGCCCTGCTCGCCAATGCCGAGGACGCAGGCCTGCGGACGGTGTCGCTGGCGGTGGCCTTCATCCTGCTGGCGTTCCTCGTTACCGCGGACACGTTCCGCAACCGCGGCCGCGCGCGCGCTGCGGCGGAGGCGGAGCGGGCGCTGGCCACCGCGCTCGCCGTCTCGGCGGACGGCATGGCCGTCACCGACAAGGCAGGACGCCTCCTCACGGTGAACGCGGCGTTCCGCGATCTCTTCCCGGTGTCCGGCGCACCGGCGATCGACCGGCTGCTGGTGCCAGAGCCGGAAAGCGCAGAGCCGCTCTACCGCCTGTTCCGCGCCATGCGGCAGGGGGAGGTCGCCGAAGCAGAGGTCGCGCTCTCCCGCGACGGCGTCTCGGCGCGCATGGGTGTGGCCGTGGGGCCGCTGCCGGGCGGGGCGGGCCGCGCGCTCTGGCGCCTTGCGCCGCGGCAAACGCCCGCCGCACGCACCGGTGGCGCGGGGCGGGATGCGGATCTCGACGCGCTGGATCTCCTGCCCGCGGGCGTGTTCGTCGCGAACGCGCAGGGGCAGATCACGGCCATGAACGCCATGCTCGCGGAGTGGACCGGCCAGGACGCCACCGCCCCGCAGGACGAGATGCGCCTGACCTCGCTGTTCCCCGTGCTGGCGGACGAGACGCCGGAGACATGGGGCGCGATCGAGGTGCGCGAGGCGATCCTGCCCGGGGGCGGAAGCCGCGCGGGCGCGCCTGCCCGTCTTCTGCTGAGGCTGGAGCGGGACGGCGACGGGGTCCCCGCCCGAATTCTTGGGCTGGCGCTGCCGGTGTCCACTCTCGACGCGGGCGCGCCCGCGGAAGACACTGCCGGCGACGGCCACCTGGTGCGCTTTCTCAACCAGACGCCCATCGGTATCGTGGTCGCCGACCCCGGCGGGGGCGTGATCGAGTGGAACCGGGGTTTCGTCCGCCTGACCGGCGAGGGCGAGACGCGGACCCTGACCGATGCGCTTGCGCCGGAAGATGCGGCGGAGGTCGCCCAAAGGCTGAAGGACGCCTGGGAAGGCAAGCGCTTCGACGCGCCCGCCGAGGTCCGCTTCCCCCGCACCGGCCGCGTCGCCCAGCTTTACGCCAGCCGCATCGACGAGGCGGACGTCACCGGGGTCATCGTCTACCTGATCGACACGACGGAGCAGAAGTCGCTGGAGCTGCAATTCGCCCAGTCGCAGAAGATGCAGGCGGTGGGCCAGCTGGCCGGCGGCATCGCGCACGACTTCAACAATCTGCTGACCGCGATCATCGGGTTCTGCGACCTGCTGCTGGTGCGGCACGAACCGGGGGATCCGTCCTTCGGCGATGTCATGCAGATCAAGCAGAACGCCAACCGCGCGGCCAATCTCGTGCGCCAGCTGCTGGCGTTCTCGCGCCAGCAGACGCTCAGGCCCAAGGTTCTGCAGCTGACCGATACGCTGGCCGACCTCTCGAACCTGCTGTCGCGCCTGATCGGCGGGACGATCCAGCTGAAGATGATGCACGGGCGCGACCTCGGCCTGGTGAAGGTGGACCAGGGCCAGTTCGAACAGGTCGTGATCAACCTCGCCGTCAACGCCCGCGACGCGATGCCGGAAGGCGGCACGCTCACCATTGCCACCCGCAACGTCAGCGCCGACGAGGTGCGTGCGCTGGGCCATCCGCTGATGCCGCCGGCGGACTATGTCTGCATCTCCGTCACCGACACGGGCACCGGCATTGCGAAGGAGAACCTGGGCAAGATCTTCGAGCCGTTCTTCACCACGAAGGAAGTCGGCAAGGGCACGGGCCTCGGCCTCTCGACGGTCTATGGCATCATCAAGCAGACGGGTGGTTTCGTCTTCCCGGTCTCCGAGGTGGGCAAGGGCACGACCTTCGACATCTACCTGCCCCGGCACGAGGAGGCGCCAAGGCCCGCGCCGGTCGCCGAAGAGGCGCCGCCCGCGCGCCAGGATCTTACAGGGCGCGGGACGATCCTGCTGGTGGAGGACGAGACGGCGGTGCGCTCCTTCGCGGTGCGCGCGCTCACCACGCGCGGCTATCACGTGCTGGAGGCCGACGGGGGCGAGGCCGCGCTCGACATCGTGCGCGAGCACCCGGGCCGAATCGACCTGCTGATCTCGGACGTGGTGATGCCGACCATGGACGGGCCCACGCTGGTCGCGGCGGCGCGCAAGGCCAGGCCCGACATGCGGATCATCTTCATCTCGGGCTATGCCGAGGATGCCTTCCGCAAGAGCCTGAAGAAAGACGAGAATTTCACCTTCCTGCCGAAACCCTTCTCGCTCAAGCAACTCGCCGCGACCGTCAAGGACGTGCTCAACGCCTGACCGGCGCGGCGGTGACGCGCGCCTTGCCGCGTTCTTTTCTTGTTCTCAGGAACAAACTGTGCACACTTGCGGCTGTTGCGGCGACTCGCGAGCTGTGAGAGGAAAGGGACGGCAATGAGCCAGAGCGGATTCCGGTTGATCGAAGGCGGGGGAGACAAAGGCGGCATGGACAAGCAGAAGGCACTCGAAGCCGCGCTCTCGCAGATCGAACGCGCGTTCGGCAAGGGCTCCATCATGAAGCTCGGCCAGAACGAGGTGCAGGCGGTCGACGTCGTCTCCACCGGATCGCTGGGGCTCGACATCGCGTTGGGCGTAGGCGGTCTGCCCATGGGCCGCGTGATCGAGGTCTATGGGCCGGAAAGCTCCGGCAAGACCACGCTCGCGCTTCACGTGGTCGCAGAGGCGCAGAAGAAGGGCGGCATCTGCGCCTTCGTCGATGCCGAGCATGCGCTCGACCCCGGCTATGCGCGCAAGCTGGGCGTGGATGTGGGCGAACTGATCATCTCGCAGCCCGACACGGGCGAGCAGGCGCTGGAGATCGCCGACACGCTGGTGCGCTCGGGCGCCGTCTCGGTGGTGGTGATCGACTCCGTCGCCGCGTTGACGCCCAAGGCCGAACTCGAGGGCGAGATGGGCGACAGCCTGCCCGGCCTGCAGGCCCGCCTGATGAGCCAGGCGCTGCGCAAGCTGACCGCGTCCATCTCGCGCTCGCACTGCATGGTGATCTTCATCAACCAGATCCGCATGAAGATCGGGGTGATGTTCGGCTCGCCGGAGACGACGACGGGCGGTAACGCCCTGAAGTTCTATGCCTCCGTGCGCCTGGACATCCGGCGCATCGGCGCGATCAAGGACCGGGACGAGATCGTCGGCAACCAGACCCGCGTCAAGGTGGTGAAGAACAAGGTCGCCCCGCCGTTCAAGGTGATCGAGTTCGACATCATGTATGGCGAGGGCATCTCCAAGATGGGAGAGCTGATCGACCTCGGCGTGAAGGCCGGTATCGTGGAGAAGTCGGGTTCCTGGTTCTCCTACAACAG
>JAJLJT010000027.1:0-9309 GCA_033844555.1 Alphaproteobacteria bacterium
ACGAACACCTCCCCAGGCGCCAGCCCCGTGATGACGTTCGCGGGCACGCGGCTGTCGGAACAGCCGATCCAGAAGAACTCCGGCGTCTGCAGCTTGGACAGGGCCGCGAAATAGTCCGGCTGCTCCGCGATGCGTTCGGCGGCCCAGTCGGCGTTCCGTTTCAGCAGGCTCTCGATCATGCAGTCCCCCTCGCCCGGCGGGATGCGCCGCGCGGTTCGCTTATGGACCGGCATCCGCCGCAGGATCAATCCTCCGCCCCGCAGGGCGCGCGTGCAAGCCCGTCATGGACCCCGGGCCGCCGTCGCACGCTTCGAGCGGAACCCGGACCGGACGCGGCGCGTTCCCCGCCCGTTCAAGGAAAGAGCGAACAGGAGATCACCCATGGCCCGCAAACCGTTCGACCTGGCCGATGCCAAGCTCGACCCCACCGGACACTTCGGGCATCCCCGCGAGGTTCTCGACAAGGATGGCCTGACGCGCGAGGACCGTATCGACATCCTGAAGCAGTGGGAGCGCGAGGCGCACCAGTTGCAGGTTGCCGCCGGCGAGAACATGGCAGGAGGCGAGGCGGACATGCTGCGCGACGTGCGCCTTGCGTTGCGCAGGTTTGAAGACGACGCCACCTGACACAACGGCAATCGTCACGGACGAGAGAAGGCGGCGCCGTTTCCGGCGCCGCCTTCTTCATGTGCGGCAGACGTGCCGCGTGCCGGTCACTGCCGCTCTTCCCTGTCTCGGGGGTCGTTGCGCACCATGTTCGAAATGAGCGCCACGACGAGCCCGACCAGTACGGCGTACACCGCCACCTGGGCCAGGGCTGCGCTCTGGTTCGCCAGCCCGCCCACTCCGAGGATCGCCGCGACAAGGACGGCGGCGAGGCTCATCAGGATCCAGATCACCTTGCCCTCCCTTCCGCTGGGTTCGGATACCTGCCGATAACGCGCGCGGCAGCAACAGGTTCCGGCGCCCGTCGGCGCGGTCAGGCCATCTGCGCCGTAGATTCGAAGAACAGCGCCTGGCTTACCGCCGCCCGCACGGTATCGGTATGGAAAGGCTTGGTGATGAGGAAGGTCGGCTCGGGCCGCTCCCCCGTCAGCAGACGGTCCGGATAGGCCGTGATGAAGATCACCGGCACCTCGAAATCGCCGAGAATGTCGTGCACGGCGTCGATGCCCGAGGAGCCGTCGGCAAGCTGGATGTCGGCGAGCACGAGGCCGGGACGTTCAGCCCGGGCCAGCTCGACCGCAGCGCTGCGGGTGGCGGCCACGCCCACGATGTCATGGCCGAGGCCCCGAACGATGGACTCGATGTCCATGGCGATGATCGGCTCGTCCTCGATGATGAGCACGCGCGTGGCAACCTGCCGGTCGATCTCGGCGACGGCGTCGCGCAGAAGCGCACCGACGACCTCCTCGTCGACATCGAGGATATAGGCGGCATCGGCCTGCCCGAAGCCCTCCAGAGAGGTCAGCAGCAACGCCTGCCGCGACATGGGCGTGAGCGCCGAGAGACGCCGGCTCGCGCTCGCCTCGCGCGGCGACGGAGCGGACGCCACCGGGTCCGGCACGTCGACGCGAGCGCTATCCCAGATCGCGTGCAGCATCCGATAGAGGCCAAGCCGCGCGTCGGCCACCGGCGGGAAGGCGCCGGGCGCGGCGACGATCGCTTCGAGGACGGCTGCGACATAGGCGTCGCCGCTGTCCTGATGGCCGGTGAGCGCGCGGGCGTAGCGCCGCAGATAGGGAAGATGCGGCGCGATCTTCTGTGCGAGAGACATCGGGTATCCACCTCGAGGATTGCCAGTCTGGTGCGGTATCGAACGGTGAACGCGCGCACGCGCGATTTCGTTCCCGGCCCGGGAACCATTTCCCGCGGACTGCGTTAGGCTATCGGTTCACAGCGAACCGTCGAGCTCTCCGGCGGACAGATTGGGCAGGCGAAACGCATGACGCAGAAAGAACGGCAGAAGGCATCCGCCGCAGGGGGCAAGCCCCGCGCGGGGCAGTCCGACAAGGAGGAGTTGATCGCCCGTCAGCTTCGCCAGGTTTACGGGCAGGTCGCGGAAGAACCCATTCCCGACCGGTTCCTGGAACTTCTGAAGCAGATCGAAGACCGGGAAAGCAGGGCTTGACCATGGAAGAAACGCCCGTTCGAGACCAGATCATCGCGCTGCTGCCGAACTTGCGCGCCTTCGCCCGGTCGCTCGCGCACGATCCGGCGCGTGCCGACGACCTCGTGCAGGACACGCTCGTCAAGGCGCTGTCCAATCTCGACAAGTTTCGCGACGGCACCAATCTGAAGGCGTGGCTGTTCACGATCCTGCGCAACACCTTCTATTCCGACGGACGCCGGCGCTGGCGCGAGGTTGCCGATACCGATGGCGAGCATGCGCTGAAGCTCGCCTCCCGCCCCGCGCAACTCGACGCCATGGACCTCAGCGATTTCTCCCAGGCGCTCGCAGAGATCGGCGACGAGCAGCGCGAGGCCCTGATCCTCGTCGCGGCATCCGGCTTTTCCTACGAGGAGGCGGCCGAGATCTGCGGCTGCGCCGTAGGCACGGTGAAAAGCCGGGTCAATCGCGCGCGCCAGCGGCTGGTGGAGATGCTCGGCCTCGATCCGGAGAACGACCTCGGCGACGACGGCTCGATGGAGGCGGCGGTTGCCGCCGCCACGCTGCCCGCCGCCGCGTCCGGCTGAGGCATGACCGGCGGTCTGTTCGCCAGCCTCCGCGTCCGTGTCGTTGTGCTGCTGGCCCTCTCGATGTTCCCGGCCGCCGTTCTGTCGGTCGCGCAATCGGTGTCGAACCTTCACCTCGCGGCCGAAACCGCCAAGCGCGAAATCCTGCAGGAAGCCCTGCTGTCGGCGACAGGCGCACGCGACTTCTTCACGCAGACACAGGTTCTGCTCGCGGCGCTGGCGAGCGACCCCGATCTCTCCGCCGCGGCCGAGGCCTGCGCGGACCGGCTGGCGCGCGCGCCGCACCGCGATCGCTATGCCGCGCTGATCGCCTCGGACGCGGAGGGGCGCACCCGCTGCCATTATCCCGGCGCGGCGGACGGGTTCGCACTCCAGGGCGGACCGGAAATGGCCACGGCGCGCAGCGAACGGCGCTTCGTTCTGTCAAGCAGGCTCGCCGGCACCGGAAAGGACGACGGAATCCTTCTCGCGATTCAGCCGGTGACCGACGAGTCCCAGCAATTCGCCGGCGCGGTTTCGGCCGCGATCCGGGCAGAGTTCCTGCGCCTGCTGCTGCGCCGCCCCCAGAACGGCAACCCCGTGGCCACGGCCATCGTCGATCACGGTGGGCGGGTGATCGCGGAAGAAGGCGACGTTGGGCGTGCGCTGTCCTGGCTTCCGGATGTCGTGGCGGAGCAAAATCCCTTCGCGCGCGGCGCACGCGTCCTGGACGAGGCGCGCACCGGGCAAGCTGGCTATCTCTATGGCATTGCGCCGCTCTTCGAACGCGACGTCTTCCTTCTGATCCGGGCGACGAGCCCGGTCGCACGCGTCGGGTTCAACATGCGCTTCGCCTCGACCCTCGCCATGCCCTTCCTCATGTGGACCATCGCGCTTGCCGTCGCATGGTACGCGATCGACCGGTTCGTCGTGCGTTGGGTCGTCTATCTGCAACGCATCACGCGGGCCTATTCCAAGGGCAAGCTGGCGTTGCGCACCGGTCCGATGGACGAGGCGCCGCAGGAATTCCGCTTGCTCGGCGGCACGATGAACGCCATGGCCGAGGCATTGGACGAGCGCGAAGAGCACCTGCGCGCCGCCCTGGACGAGCAGAAGGCGCTGCTGCGCGAGGTCTATCACCGGGTCAAGAACAACCTTCAGATCGTCGCCAGCCTCGTGAACCTGCAGATGCGCGACGTGGACAGCGACGAGGCGCGCGACGCCCTGTCGACCATGCAGGGGCGCCTCAACGCGCTCGCCCTCGTTCACCGGAGCCTCTACGAGGCGGAGGGGCTGCACAGGCTCGACCTCGCCCGTGTGCTGCCGGATCTGGTCGCGCATTTCCATCGGACGCACGCGGCAGACGGCGCAAACGTCCGGGTCGAGACGGACATCGACTCCGTGATGATCGACCCCGACCGGGCCGTGCCGGTCTCGCTGTTCGTGGCGGAAGCGCTCACCAACGCGTTTGCCTACAACTGGCAGGATGGCGAAAGCGGGGTACTGCGCGTCAGCCTCAAGCACGCCCCCGATGGCGAGATCACGCTGACCGTCGCCAACACCCGCAGCGGCGACACCGGCGGCGACGTTCCGCACCCGGGCCTCGGCCGCAGACTCATGGAAGGCTTCGCCCGGCAGGTTGGCGGAGACAAGACCGCCGAGGTCACGCCGGAGGAATGGCGCGCCATCCTGACGTTCCGGCTGCCTGACGAACCGGCGGACGCACGGGAAGACGCCGCAGCCTCCTAGGGCGCGGCACTGACCTCCGCCAGGGCATCGCGCAGCGCGGGTCCGTCGAACGGCTTCACAAGCACGGGGCGGTCGGCGAAGCCCTCCGGCAGGATGGCGGATCCGGCGGCGCCGGTGGCGAACAGGAACGGGATACGCCGCGCGGCAAGCGCCTGCGCGACCTCGACGGAGGAGGTGTCGCCGAGATGGAGGTCCAGAACGGCCGCATCCGGGCGGTCCGCGTCCAGGCGAGCGAGCGCGTCTGCCACCGTCTCGACCGGACCGACCACCGTGTGCCCGCCATCCTCGAGCATGGCCTGAAGGTCCATGGCGATCAGCACCTCGTCCTCGAGCAGGAGGACGCGCAGCGGGCGCGTCCCCTGCCGCTCTGCCGGACGCAGGGCCGCCGCCGGCGCCTGCCAGTTCTCCCCCGCGTCCGCAACGGCGCCGCTGTCGGGGATGTCGAGGCGCGCGGTCACTCCCTCCGGCCGGTAATCGAGAGACACATGCCCACCGGTTTCCGACGGAACCACGCGGCCGATCAGGTCGGAGCCGAAGCCGGTGCGCATCGGAGGCGTGACCTTGGGGCCGCCCGTCTCCCGCCAGTCGAGCACGAGGCGGCCGCCATCCAGCGTCCACGCCACCTCCACCTCGCCGCCGGGCACGCTGAGCGCGCCGTATTTCGCAGCGTTCGTCATCAGCTCGTGCAGCAGCAGGGCGACGGCCTGCCCGGAGCGTCCGGGCACGCTCACCGCGGGGCCCGCCAGTTTCACGCGCTCGCCGAAGGGAGCCGCCTCGCCCGCGGCCAGCGCGGGGATCGAGACGCCGTGCGTTCCCTCGTCGAGAAGGGCGTTCTGGGCCCGCGCCAGCGCCGCGAGACGGGCCGTGACGGAAGAGGCCAACTCACCTGCATCGTGCGCGTTGCGCGCCGAGTGCGACACGATCGCCTGCACCCTGGCCAGCAGGTTCTTCATGCGGTGGTCCATCTCGGCCATCAGCGTGCGCAGGCGCGCAGCCTCCGCCTCGGCGGCGCGCAGGGCTGCCTGGGTGTCCGCATCGGCGGCGGCCGGCGGCGGCGCGCCGGGCATCCGCTTCCGCGCCGCGCGGGCGGGGGCCACGATGTGTCGGTCTTGCGTCACGCCAACTCGCTCCACTCAAGGGAAGAAGGGCCGGAAACCGCCGGTCGCGCCATGTCCTGAAACGCGTACGGGAACTTGGCGGCCCGGCGCCGCGTTGCCCGGGTCCACCCGCAGCAAAAAGGAGGCGACATCATGAACCTCGACCAGATCGAAGGCAAATGGGACCAGATCAAGGGTGCGTTGCGGCAGGAGTGGGCCAAGCTGACCGAGGACGATCTCGAGTTCGCCCGCGGCAGCCGCGAGAAGCTCGCCGGCCGGATCCAGGAACGCTATGGCGTTGCCCGGGAAGAAGCGCTGGAGCGGATCCAGAAGTGGGAGGCGCGCCACTGACGCGCGCACTTTCCCGCATCCCCCGGCGGGCGGTCAGCGGGCAGCAGCCCCGCCTTCCGCCGCCGCGGCGCGCGTGCGCGCCCTTGCATGGTCGCGCGCAATGAGCGTGTAGACCGCCGGCGTCACGAAAAGCGTGAACAGCGTCCCGATGGTCATGCCCGCTGCGATCACGATGCCGATGTCGAAACGCGAACGCGCGCCTGCCCCCGACGCGATCAGGAGCGGCACCATCGCGACCACCATCGCCGCCGTGGTCATGAGAATCGGACGCAGCCGCACGCCCGCCGCATGTTCGATGGCGGCGCGCCGGTCCATCCCCTGCTCGACCTGCAGGCGATTGGCGAATTCCACCATCAGGATTCCGTGTTTCGAGATCAGCCCGATCAGGGTCACGAGCCCGATCTGGGTGTAGATGTTGACGCTGAGCATCCCCATCACGCCGCCGAGGTTGAGCGGCAGCAGCGCCCCGAAGATCGAGGTGGGCAACGCGATCAGGATGATGAAGGGATCGCGGAAGCTCTCGAACTGCGCGGCAAGCACGAGATAGATCACGATCAGCGCGAAGGCGAAGGTGATGACCAGCGTGCTGCCTTCCTGCACGTATTGGCGCGCCTCTCCCGCATAGTCCCAGGTGAAGCCTTCGGGGAAGTTTGCCTGTGCATGGTTGTCGAGGAAGTCCAGCACCTCGCCCATGGTTCGGCCGGGGAAGGGCACACCCTGCAGCGTCGCGGAATTGAGTTGCTGGAAGGTGCGCAGGGCGTTGGGCTCGACCGTGCGCGAGATCGTCGCGACCGTCGACAGCGGAACGAGGTCGCCGCTCGCGGTGCGCACCTCGTAGCGGCCGATCCAGTCCTCCGTCAGCCGGTAGTCGCGCGGCACCTGCGGGATCACCTCGTAGGAGCGTCCGTAGAGATTGAAGCGGTTGACGTAGTTCCCGCCGAGCAGGGTCGCGAGCGAGCCGCCCACGTCGCGCATGCTGACACCGAGGCTGTTGGCCTTGTCGCTGTCGATCTCGACCCGGATCTGCGGCGTGTCGAACTGCAGATCGCCGTCGAGGAAGATGAAGAGGCCGCTCTCCTGCGCCGCCTGCTTCAGATCGTCGAGCACGCGGGCAAGCTGGTCGTAGTCCGCCGTCGTCGTGATGACGAACTGCACCGGCGGGCCGCCGGACGACCCCGGCAGGGCCGGCGGCGAAAAGGCCAGCACCGACGCGCCCGGCACGGTCGTCAGCTTGGGCTGAAGCTCGGACAGAACCTCCTTCTGGCTGCGCTCCCGCTCCCCCCACGGCTTGAGCAGCATGCCCGCGAAGGCCTGGTGCACGCCCGCCGAGCCGTTGAGCACGAACACGTTCGACGTCTCCGGGATCTCCCGGAACACCTCGTAGAGCGCGTCGGTCTGCTGCTCCAGATAGTCGAGGTTGGCGTATTGCGGCGTCTCGACCAGCGTGAAGAGGATGCCCTGGTCCTCCTCCGGCGCCAGTTCCGACGGCGTCGTGACATAGAGCAGCCCGGTCAGCGCGAGAACGCCGGCAAGGACGAGCATAGTCATCGCGCGGAAATTCAGCGTCCGGTGCAGGCGGCGCTCATAGGCGTGGCGCAGGCCCTCGAACATCCGGTCGAGGAAGCGCACGAAGCGCCCGTCGCTGGTCTTCGAGGTCAGCAGGCGCGAGCACATCATGGGCGACAGGGTGAGCGCGATCACGCCGGAGACGATCACCGAACCGGCCAGCGTGAAGGCGAACTCCCGGAACAGCGCGCCGGTCAGGCCTGACACGAAGCCGATGGGGGCATAGACCGCAGCGAGCGTGATCGTCATGGCGATCACCGGCCCGGCGATCTCGCGCGCGCCGATGAGGGCAGCGTCGATGGGCGTCTTGCCCTCCTCGATGTGGCGATGAATGTTCTCCACCACCACGATGGCATCGTCGACGACGAGACCGATGGCCAGCACGAGCGCCAGCAGCGTCAGCAGGTTGATCGAATAACCGAGCGCCAGCAGCATGATCATCACGCCGACCAGCGACAGCGGGATCGTCACGATCGGGATGACGGTCGAGCGCAGATTGCCGAGGAACAGGAAGATCACCACGATCACGATCAGCGCGGCTTCCGCCAGCGTCTTGACCACCTCGTCGATGGACGCGCGGATGAACTCGGTCGAGTCGTAGGCAATGGCCGACTCCATCGCCTCGGGCAGGTTCGCCTGGATCCGGGGAAACTCGGCGCGCACGTTCTCGATCACGGTCAGCGGGTTGGCCGTCGGCGTCGCATAGATTCCGATGAACACCGCCTTGAGCCCGTCGAACACGGAGGAGGAGTCGACGGCCTGCGGCCCTAGTTCGATGCGCGCAACATTGCCGAGGCGGATGAGGGCGTCGCCCCGCGTCGCGACCACGAGGCGTGAGAACGCTTCCGCGCTCGCCAGCGAGGTCTCGGCATTGATGCTCGTCTGGACGAAGTCGCCCTTGATCTGGCCCGCCGCGGTCGTGAAGTTGTTGGCAAGCAGCGCCTGGCGGATGTCGTTCGGCGTGACGCCCAGCGCCGACATGCGCTGCGGGTCGAGCCAGATGCGCATGGCGAAGGTCTGGCCGCCGAGGATTTCCGCGTTGGCCACGCCATCGAGCGTCTGCAGCGCCGGCTGCACCACGCGGGTGAGGTAATCGGTGATCTGCGGCGCGGACATCTGCGCCGACGTGAACGACATGTAGAGGAGCGCGAAGCCCTCGCCCGTCTGTTTCACGACGACGGGGTCGTTCGCCTCGTCCGGAAGCACGCCCGCGACCTGGTTCACCTTGGACAGCACGTCGGCCACGGCCCGGTCGGGGTCGGCGTTGAGCCGCAGGTTGAGCGTGACCGTCGAGACGTTCTGCTGCGAGGTCGAAACCAGCGTGTCCAGCCCCTCGGTATTGGACACCGCCTGCTCGATGGGCGTCGTGATGAAGCCCTTGATGACGTCCGCGTTCGCGCCCGGATAGGTCGTGGTGATGGTGATGGTCGTGTTCGACAGTTCCGGGTACTGCCGGATCTGCAGCTTCGACAGCGCCTGCAGGCCCAGCAGCAGGATCAGCAGGCTCACCACCGTCGCGAGGACGGGACGGCGGATGAAGATGTCGGTGAAGCTCATGTCCGCCGCCTATTGCCGCGGCCGCTCTGCGGGCCGCTCGAGCGCGTTCTCATTGTCGACCCGCACGCGCATGCCGGGCTGAAGCCGGGTCTGGCCGGAGGTCACGACCCGCTCGCCCGCGCTGACGCCGTCGAGAACCGCGACCTCGCCCTCGCGCGTGTCGCCCAGCCGTACGAAGCGCCGCTCGACCTTGACCGGCTGCGGCTCGCCCTCGGCGCGCGGCGCGTCGCTGTCGGGAACCACGACATAGACCTCGTCGCCATAGAGCGAATAGCTGATCGCCGTGCGCGGCACCACGACCTGCGCCGTGGCC
>JAJLJT010000028.1:0-22858 GCA_033844555.1 Alphaproteobacteria bacterium
CGCAACCCGGAGGAGCTGCCCTGGGGCGACCTCGGCGTCGACATCGCCATGGAGTGCACGGGCATCTTCGCGTCGAAGGACAAGGCGTCGGCGCACCTGAAGGCCGGCGCCAAGCGGGTGATCGTCTCCGCCCCCGCCGACGGCGCGGACAAGACGATCGTCTACGGGGTCAACCACGGCACGCTGACGAAGGACGACCGGGTCATCTCCAATGCGTCGTGCACGACGAACTGCCTCTCGCCCGTCGCCTATGTGCTGAACAAGGCGGTCGGGATCGAGAAGGGGTTCATGACCACGATCCACTCCTACACGGGCGACCAGCCGACGCTCGACACCATGCACAAGGACCTCTACCGGGCGCGTGCGGCGGCGATGTCGATGATCCCGACGTCGACCGGCGCGGCGAAGGCCGTGGGCCTCGTCCTGCCGGAGCTGAAGGGCAAGCTGGACGGCGTGGCGATCCGCGTGCCGACGCCGAACGTCTCGGTGGTCGACCTGAAGTTCATCGCGAAGCGCGCCACCACGGTGGAAGAGATCAACGCCGCCATCCGCGAGGCCGCAGACGGCGAGCTGAAGGGCATCCTCGGCTACACGGACGAGCCGCTCGTTTCCATGGACTTCAACCATGACAGCCGCTCCTCGGTCTTCCACATGGACCAGACCAAGGTGATGGAAGGCACGCTGGTGCGTATCCTGACCTGGTACGACAACGAGTGGGGCTTCTCCAACCGCATGTCGGACACGGCGGTGGCCTTCGCCGCCACGATCTGAGACGCGAGAGACCGGGGCGGCGCTGGCAAGGCGCCGCCCCGTCCGCGTTCCGGTCCCCTCCCCAGTCAGCGGATTCCCCGACGCCCATGAGCGATTTCCGTACCCTCGACAGTCTCGACCCGGCGGGCAAGCGCGTGCTCGTCCGCGTCGACCTGAACGTGCCCATGCAGGACGGCAAGGTCACCGACTTCACGCGCATCGACGCCGTCGCGCCGACCATCGCGGACCTGGCGGACAAGGGCGCGAAGGTGATCCTGCTCGCCCATTTCGACCGGCCCAAGGGCAAGCGCGTGCCGGAGATGTCGCTCGCGCAGGTGCGCGCAGCCCTGGCGCAGCACCTGGGCCGCGACGTGGCCTTCGCCGAGGATTGCGTGGGCAAGACGGCAGCCGATGCCATCGCGTCGCTGCCCGCGGGCGGGGTCCTTCTGCTGGAGAACACGCGCTTCCACGCGGGCGAGGAAAAGAACGATCCGGAGATGGCGCAGGCGCTCGCCGATCTCGGCGACGCGTTCGTGAACGACGCCTTCTCGGCGGCACACCGCGCGCACGCCTCGACCGAGGGGGTGGCCCGTCTCCTGCCCGCCTATGCCGGGCGCTGCATGGAGAAGGAACTCGACGCGCTGACCCGCGCGCTGGAGAAGCCGGAGCGGCCGGTCGCGGCCGTTGTCGGCGGCGCCAAGGTCTCCACCAAGATCGCGCTTCTGGAAAACCTCGTCTCCCGCGTCGACATGCTGGTGATCGGCGGGGGCATGGCCAACACCTTCCTCGCCGCGCAGGGCGTCGACGTGGCGAAGTCGCTGTGCGAGCACGACCTCGCCGGCACCGCGCGCACGATCCTTACGGCGGCGGAGAAGTCCGGCTGCCAGGTCCTGCTGCCGGTGGACGCCGCCGTCGCGACCGAGTTCAAGGCGGGCGCGCCCTCGCGCACGGTCGCGCTTGCGGACATCGCGGCGGACGAGATGATCCTCGACGTGGGCCCGGACACGCTGGCGTTGATCGAGACCGCGTTCCGCACCGCAAAGACGCTCGTGTGGAACGGGCCGCTCGGCGCGTTCGAGATCGCGCCCTTCGACAAGGGCACCACGTCGGCGGCACGGCTGGCGGCGAAATTCACCCGCGAGAACGGCCTCGTCACGGTCGCGGGCGGCGGCGACACGGTCGCGGCGCTCGCCCATGCGGGCGTGGCGCAGGATTTCAGCTATATTTCCACCGCGGGTGGCGCGTTTCTTGAGTGGCTGGAGGGCAAGACGCTTCCGGGCGTCGCTGCCCTCCGCAAATGACACACTCCCGCAACTCAGACCGCCTCAAATCGAGATGGGCCAGGACAGATGAACATCGAGAAGCTTGAAACCACCGCTCACAAGATCGTTTCCCCGGGCCGCGGCATCCTCGCCGCCGACGAATCGACCGGCACCATCAAGAAGCGCTTCGACCAGATCGGCGTGGAGTCGACGGAGGCGAACCGCAACGGCTACCGCGAGATGCTGTTCCGCACGGCGGGCTTCGGCGACCACATCTCGGGCGTGATCCTCTATGACGAGCAGTTCCGTGCCAAGGCCCGCGACGGCAGCCCGCTGATCTCCCTGATCGCGGCGGCCGATTCCGTGCCCGGCATCAAGGTGGACGCCGGCGCCAAGGACCAGGCGCTGTTTCCGGGCGAGAAGGTGACGGAAGGCCTCGACGGGCTTTCCAAGCGCATGGCCGAATACGCCGCGCTGGGCGCGGGCTTTGCCAAGTGGCGCGCGGTGATCGACATTGCCGATGGCGTGCCGACGCGCGGCAACATCGTCGCCAACGCGCACGCGCTGGCCCGCTACGCCGCGATCTGCCAGGAGCATGGCGTGGTCCCGATCGTCGAGCCGGAAGTGCTGATGGACGGCGGCCACGACATCGACCGCTGCTTCGAGGTGACGGAAGCCGTCCTGAACGAGGTCTACGACCAGCTTTACCTCGCCAATGTCCGGCTGGAAGGCACGCTGCTGAAGCCGAACATGGTGATCGCCGGCAAGAAGTCGCCGAAGCAGGCGTCGGTGGCCGAGGTCGCGGAGAAGACCGTGGCCTGCCTGAAGCGCACGGTCCCGGCGGCGGTGCCGGGCATCGTCTTCCTCTCCGGCGGCCAGTCGGAGGAAGAGGCGACGGCCCACCTCGACGCCATGAACAAGATCGGCAACCTGCCGTGGGCGCTCTCCTTCTCCTACGGCCGCGCGCTGCAACAGGCGGCGCTGAAGGCCTGGGGCGGCAAGGACGAGAACTGGGCCGCCGCCCAGCGCGCCTTCGCGCACCGCGCCCGCATGAACGGCCTCGCCGCCAAGGGCGAATGGTCGGAGGGGCTTGAAAAGGCCGCGTAAGCGCCCCTTTATCAGGCACGGAAGGACAAGGCAGGCGGGGTCCCTTCGGGGGCCCCGCCGCATTTCGGGGGGCGCGCCTCCCCCTCGCAGATGAGAGATGCTCCATGACAGAGCCCGCCCAGAAGATCGCGCCGGAAGACCGCTGCCGCCTCTACCTCATCACGCCGCCGCGAATCGACGATCCTCAGGCCTTCGCCGCGCTGCTGATGAAGACGCTTGCCGCGGGCGACGTCGCCTGCCTGCAGATCCGGCTGAAGGACGCCGACGGAACGCCCGCGTCCGACGACCACATCCGGGCCGTCACGCGCGCCATCCTGCCCGTGGCGCAGGGCGCGGACGTGGCGGTGCTTCTCAACGACCGGCCGGACCTTGCGAAGGAACTTGGCTGCGACGGCGTGCACATCGGGCAGGAGGACACGCCCTCTGCGGAGGCGCGCGCGCTTCTCGGCGCCGACGCCATCGTCGGCGTGACCTGCCACGATTCCCGGCACCTCGCCTATGAGGCGGCGGAGGCCGGTGCCGACTATGTCGCGTTCGGCGCCTTCTTCCCGACCGCCACCAAGACGCCGAAGACCGCCGCCGACCTGGACCTCTTGCGCAACTGGTCGGAAATCGCGGAGGTGCCCTGCGTCGCCATCGGCGGCATCACGCTGGAGAACGCCGCCGCCGTGGTCGAGGCCGGCGCAGACTTCATCGCGGTTTCGGGCGGCGTCTGGAACCATCCGGACGGCTCCGCCGCCGCGGTCGCCGCATTCAACCGCCTGCTCGACGAAACCGCAGCGCGCTGAACGCGCCCCTGCGTCAACCGTCGGCGAGCCGCTGTATCTGCGCTTCGACCCGGTCGCGCAGGTCCATCAGGTCGCGGCGCAGCACCTCGCCCTCGGCAACGTCGAGCGCCGTGACTGCGGCGTCGAGCACCGCCTCCTCCTCCGCCAGGCGGCCCGACAGCGCATCCTGCATCAGCGCCGTGCGCGCGGCGGCGAGAACGTCGCGCACCGCTTGCCGGTCCGCTTCCCGGTCGGGCGGCAGTGCGCCGAGCGCGCGGATGTGTCCTTCGAACCGTGCGACGTCCTCGGCCCGTTCGCGCGACAGGCGCGCCGCGGCTTCGGCGTTCTCCCCGCCGTGCTCCGCCCCCGCGGCATAGCCGGACGCCACGAACATCAGGGCGCGGGCCAGCGCAGCCAGTGCCTCCTCCAGGGGTTCGCGAACGATGGGCTCCATGGTGTCACGCTCCCTCTCCTGCCCGGCGCCGCCGGCGCCCGCCTGCGTCTGCACGGGCCACGCCGGTGCAATGACCGCCAGCGCCCCGGCGCGGATGCGGATACGCGCAGGTGTCCGCCCGGCATCGTCTCCGTCGGCCATGATCCGCCGGGACCGCCCCGTCTCGACGAGGATGTCACGGGCGCGCCCCAGATGCACGGTCCGGGCACGCCCGATCCCGCCGCGGCGCGCGCTCAGCGCGATCCGCGCCGCTTCGAGGAGCCCCGGCTTCGGGATGGCGACGACCTCGGCAAGCCCGTCCCGCACGCTGGCCCCGCGCGACAGCAACGCACCGCCGCCGAAGTACCGGCTGTTGCCCACGGACACCTGCAGCACGCGCATGCGCATCTCCCGTCCATCCAGCGTCAGCCGTACCGCGAAGGGTTTGAGGCGCAGTGCAGCCCGTGCGACCGAGACCGGGTACGCCAGGCTGCGCAGCACCTTCTTCAGCCAGCCCGTGCTGTTGCGCGCCGCCGCGCTGGCAAGCCCGACCGCGGCCGTATTGAGGAAATAGCGGACCTGCCGGCGGCGATGGCCCGCGATCTCGCCCACGTCGACACGGCGGGTGCAGCCGGCAGCGATGACCCGTGCGGCCTCGCCGACGTCCTCGGGAATGCCGAGCCCCCGCGCGAAGTCGTTGGCCGTGCCGAGCGGCAATATGCCGAGGGGCAGACCCGTGAGGACAAGCGCACCCACCACGCCAGACAGCGTCCCGTCTCCGCCGCCGACGACCACCGCGTCGACCGGCGTGCGCCATCGTGCAGCGGTGCGGACAAGCTGGCTCGCCTCGCGTGCCGAGGCGGTTGCCGGCGCGTCCGCGATTTCCAGGCCGGCCGCGCGCAGCGCCGCCAGTGCCGCCTCGCGCGCTTCGCCCTGTCCGCTGTCCGCGTTGAGGATGACCAGCACCCGCATGTGTCCGTTCCGGCCCCGCCTGTCCGCCGCCGTTGAAAGCCCGTGCGCGCCCTGCTAGATAGCAGCCCACATTCGCCGCAAGGGTCCCGCCTGTCCATGCCCGCTTCGCTGGAACGGGTCAGGCACGCCGGGGTTCCCCGAGCGGCGCGCTCTTTTCAGATGGACGGTGATGCCGATGAAGATCGACGGCAATGAAATCCGCCCCGGCAACGTGATCCGCCACCAGGACACGCTCTGGGTCGCGGTCAAGACGCAGGCGGTGAAGCCCGGCAAGGGCGGCGCGTACAACCAGGTCGAGCTGAAGAACCTGTTCGACGGCCGCAAGCTGAACGAGCGGTTCCGCGCGTCCGAGACGGTGGAGCGCGTCCGTCTGGAGCAGCGCGACTTCCAGTACCTCTACGAGAACGGCGACATGCTGGTCTTCATGGACCAGGAATCGTTCGAGCAGGTGGAACTGCCGCGCGACTTCGTCGGCGACCGCGCCGTCTATCTGCAGGAAGGCATGCAGGTCATGCTGGAGAGCCACGAGGGCACCTACATCTCCTGCCAGCTTCCGGAATACGTGACCCTCGAGGTGGTCGAGACCGAGCCGACCGTGAAGGGCCAGACGGCAGCCGCTTCCTACAAGCCGGCGATCCTGTCGAACGGCGTGCGCGTGATGGTGCCGCCCTTCATGTCGACGGGCGAGAAGGTGATCGTCGCCACCGAAACCAGCGAATACGTCCGGCGGGCGGACTGAGCCCGCGATGGACGCCCCCCGCCACTCCGCCGTCGTCACCGTCATGATCGGCGCCGCCCGCAAGGCGGCGCGCGGTCTCCTGCGCGACTTCAACGAGGTCGAGCACCTGCAGGTCTCGAAGAAGGGCCCGGCCGACTTCGTCAGCGCCGCCGACCGCAAGGCCGAGAAGGTGATCGGCGAGGAACTGAAGCGCGCCCGGCCCGAGTTCGGCCTGCTGATGGAGGAGACGGGAGAGACCGGCGGCGGCCTCGCCGACGAGCACCGCTTCATCGTGGATCCGCTGGACGGCACGACGAATTTCCTGCACGGCCTGCCGCACTGGGCGATCTCCATCGCCTATGAGCAGAAGGGCCGGATCGCCGCGGGCGTGATCTTCGATCCCGTCAAGAACGAGCTGTTCTGGACCGAAAAGGGCAAGGGCGCCTATCTCAACGACCGGCGGCTGCGCGTGTCGGCGCGCCGCGACCTGACGCAGGCCCTCCTCGCCACCGGCATTCCCTATGCCGGCAAGCCTGGCCACGACGCCCTCTTGCGCGACCTCGTCAAGATCACCAACCGGGTCGCGGGCATCCGCCGCTTCGGATCGGCGGCGCTCGACCTCGCCTATGTCGCGGCAGGGCGCTACGACGGCTTCTGGGAGCGCGGGCTGTCGCCCTGGGACATGGCCGCGGGCATCCTGATGGTGCGAGAGGCCGGCGGAACGGTGACCGACGTCCTGGGCGGGCCCGACATTCTCGAGACCGGCAGCGTGCTCGCAGCGAACGCCGATCTGCACGACCCCGTCCGCAAGCTGCTGCGCAGCGCGGCGCGGGCAGGCGAGGCGGCGCGCAAGTCCGCCAGCGCCGCCGAAGGCACGGCGTCGGCCAAAGAGAACGGGGACGGAGACGGAGACGGCGCCGCGGACGCCTGACCCATCGCCCAGCGATCGCGGGCGCCCCGTGCGCCCGTCTCGCCATACGCCATCCGAACCGGTACAGTCGGACGGATCCCGAATCACCTCGGGAGACCGGGTGACCGCGGGTCCGCGCGGACGGGCCCCGCCAGCAGTGACGGAGCGATCAGGCGCATGGCGACATTGGACGCACGCCCGTCGGATGTGACACGGCCGACGCGCTTTCTCGTTCGCATGGGCATTTTCCTGGCACTCGTCACGCTCGTCGTGGCCGCCCTGCACCGCGAGATCATCGGAATCTTCTCGACCAACCCGGTTCTGAACGGGCTGATCATCGGCACGGCGGTCCTCGGCATCGTCTACATCCTGAGGCAGGTCTTCCTGCTCGGCCGGTCGACCAACTGGATCGAGGCCTACATGGAGGGCCGCAGCGGCGTGGACGTGATCGTGCCGCCCTCCATGCTCGCCCCCATTGCCGCCATGCTGCGGCAGAACCGCAGCCGCGGCGCGTTCTCCGCACTGTCGATGCGCTCCATTCTCGATTCGCTGGGCGCGCGGCTGGAGGAGAGCCGGGAGATCGCGCGCTACCTGATCGGCCTGCTGATCTTCCTCGGCCTGCTCGGCACCTTCTGGGGGCTCTTGTCGACCATTGGCGCGATCGTCGACACGATCCGCTCGCTCAATGTCGGCTCGGGCGACATCACGAGCATCTTCGACGACCTGAAACGCGGGCTGGAAGCGCCGCTCGACGGCATGGGCACGGCGTTCGCCTCATCGCTGCTGGGCCTGTCGGGATCGCTGGTGCTGGGCTTTCTCGACCTGCAACTCGGCCAGGCGCAGAACGCCTTCTACAACGACCTGGAGGAGTGGCTCTCCGGCCAGACGAAGATCGGCGGCGCGGCGGCGGTCGAGGGCGACCACGCGATGCCCGCCTACATGGGCGCCCTGCTGGAACGCACGGCGGAGAGCCTGGAGCGCATGGAGCGCACGCTGGAGAAGGCGGAGGCCGCGCGCGTGCGTTCCGGCGACGCGGTTGCCAAGCTCGCGGAGCGGCTGATGGCCCTGACCGAGGCCTTGCAGGCAGAGCAAGGCAAGTTGCAGGCGCTCGCCGACCGGCAGGACGAGTTGAAGCCCGCGCTCGACCGCATCGCCAACATCGCCGAAACGCGGGAGCTTGCCATCGACGAGGTGACGCGCGGCCACATCCGCAATGTCGACGTCTATGTGAAGCGCCTGCTGGAGGAGAACGCCGCCGGACGCGCGGACATGATCGACGAGTTGCGCGCGGAGATCCGCATGCTCGCCCGCACGATCGCCGCCAGCGCGGAGAAGCGGGGGTAGGCGATGGCCATCCGGTCGGCACGCGGACGGCGGCTGCAGGGCGACTACTGGCCCGGGTTCGTCGATGCGCTGACCGCGCTCGTGCTCGTGGTCATGTTCCTGCTGTCGGTGTTCATGCTGGCGCAGTTCTTCCTGTCGGAGGCGATCAGCGGGCGCGACGCGCAACTCGACCGCCTGACGCGCGAGGTGGCCGATCTCTCCAGCCTGCTGGCCATCGAGCAGGAGACGACCGAGAACCTGTCCTCCCGCCTGAGCGAGGCGACCGCCTCGCTCGCCACACTGGGGGCGGAGCGCGACCGCGCGCTCGCCCGCCTGTCGGACGCGCAGGACGAGCGCGACCGCCTCACCCGCCTGCTCGCGCAGACACGTGGCGACCTCGACGAGGCGCGCGCGGAGGTGGGGGCGCTGACCGCGGAGCGCGACCGGCTTGCAGCCCTTGCCGACAGCCTGTCCTCGCGCGCGACCGCGTCGGAGGCGGAGGCCGCGCGGCTCGAAAGCGCCATGGCCGAGCTTGAAGCCCTGTCGGAGCAGCAGCGTGCCGAACTCGCCCGCAAGCTGGAGGAGGCACGCGCCCGCGCCGAACTTCTGGAGGCGGAGAAGAAGGGCCTCACCGGCGAACTGAGCAACGCCGAACAGCGCGCGCTGCTGGCCGCCGAGGCGCGCCGGCGGCTCGAACAATTGCTGGCCCAGCGCGAGACGGCGCTGTCCTCGCTCTCGGCGGACCTGAAGACCGCGCGCGACAGCGCCGAGCAGGCCCGCCAGCAGGCCACGGCCACGCAGGAGGAAATCGCGGCGGCGCGCGAAACGCTGAAGCAGGAGACGGGCCGGGCGAACGAGGCCGAAGCCGCCCTCCTCCTTCTCAACCAGCAGGTCGCCGTCCTGCGCCAGCAGCTTGCCTCGCTGCAGGAGGCGCTGGATGCGTCGGAGGCGCGCACGCAGGAGCAGCAGGTGGTGATCGCCGACCTCGGCCAGCGGCTGAACGCCGCGCTCGCCGAGAAGGTCAGCGAACTGCAGCGCTACCGGTCGGAGTTCTTCGGACGCCTGCGCCAGATTCTCGGCGATACGGCGGGCATCGAGATCCGCGGCGACCGCTTCGTCTTCCAGTCCGAGGTGCTGTTCGAGGTCGCCTCCGCCGAGATCGGCGCGGACGGGCGCGGGGAGCTTGAGCGGTTGGCGGACGTCCTGCTGCGCATCATCCCGGAGATCCCGGCCGACATCGACTGGATCGTCCGCGTCGACGGGCATACCGACGCCCGCCCGATCAGCACGCCGGAGTTCCCGTCGAACTGGGAGCTGTCGACGGCGCGCGCGGTCTCCGTCGTGAAGTTCCTGAGCAGCCGCGGCATCCCGGAGGAACGGCTCGCTGCGGCGGGCTTCGGCTCCTTCCAGCCCATCGACGACCGCCGCACGGCGGAGGCCTATGCCCGCAACCGCCGGATCGAGTTCAAGCTGACGGAGCGGTGACGGCGCGCAGGGGCGCCACCTCGGCCCCGAACTGCAGGCGCGCGAGCCGCGCATAGAGGCCGGAGCGGGCCGACAATTCCTCGTGCGTGCCGGTCTCGACGATGCGCCCGTCCTCCATCACGAGGATGCGGTCGGCGCGGCGCACGGTCGCGAGCCGGTGCGCGATGACCAGCGTCGTGCGCCCCTCCATCAACCGTTCGAGCGCGGTCTGCACCAGCCGCTCGCTCTCCGCGTCGAGCGCGCTCGTCGCCTCGTCCAGCAGCAGGATCGGCGCATCCTTCAGCAGCGCCCGGGCGATGGCGAGCCGCTGCCGCTGGCCGCCGGAGAGCGTGACGCCGCGCTCGCCCAGGAAGGTGCGGTAGCCGTCGGGCAACATCTCGATGAAGTCGTGCGCGGCGGCGGCCTTCGCGGCGGCGATCACCTCCGCCTCGGTGGCGTCGGGGCGGCCGTAGCGGATGTTCTCCAGCGCGTCGGTGCCGAAGATCGCCGTGTCCTGCGGCACGATGGCGATGCGTTCGCGCACGTCGGCCGGGTCCGCCTTGCGCAGGTCGGTCCCGTCGATGCGGACGCGGCCCGTCTGCGGATCGTAGAAGCGCAGCAGAAGCTGAAAGACCGTGCTCTTGCCGGCGCCGCTGGGACCCACGAGCGCCACCGTCTCCCCCGGCGCGACGGTGAAGCTCACCTCGTCGAGCGCCGAGCGGTCGGGCCGCATGGGGTAGCGGAAGCTCACGGCCTCGAAGGCCACCTCGCCGCGCGCCGGCGCGGGCAGCGCGACGGGGCTTTCAGGCGCGCGGATCGCGGGCCTGGCGTCGAGCAGTTCCATCAGCCGCTCGGTCGCGCCGGCGGCGCGCTGCACCTCGCCCCAGACCTCCGACAGGGCGCCCACGGCACCCGCGACGAACACCGCGTAGAGGACGAACTGCGCAAGCTCCCCACCGGTCATTGCGCCGGTCAGCACGTCCTGTGCGCCGAGCCACAGGATCCCGACGATGCCGGAGAAGATCAGGAAGATCACGATGACGGTGAGCGCGGAGCGGGCCCGCACGCGGCCAAGGGCTGCGTCGAACGCCTCCTCCACCAGCTTGGCGAAGGTCCGCGCGTCCGCGCCCTCGTGCGTGAAGGCCTGCACCGTCTGGATGGCCGCGAGGCTTTCGCCCGCGAAGGCGCTGGAGGCGGCCACCTTGTCCTGCGACAGGCGCGACAGCCGGCGCACCTTGCGCCCCAGCACGATGATCGGGCCGACGACGACGGGCACCAGAACGAAGACGAGCGCGGTCAGCTTCGGGCTCGTCACGATCAGCATGGCGAGACCGCCGACGAGCAGCAGCATGTTGCGCAGCGCGATGGACGCGCTCGACCCCACGACGCCCTGGATGACCGTGGTGTCGGTCGTGAGCCGCGACAGCACCTCGCCCGTGCGCTGGCTCGCGAAGAACTCCGGCGAGAGCTTCAGGACATGGGCGTAGACCGCTTCGCGCAGGTCCGCGATCACCCGCTCCCCCAGCCGCGTGACCAGGTAGAAGCGCACCGCCGTCGCGATGGCCAGAAGCCCCGCGACCGCGATCAGCATCAGGAAATATGTGTCGATGAAGGCGGCGTTCGAGGCAGCGAAGCCGTTGTCGATCATGCGCCGGAACGCCATCGGCACCGTCAGCGTCACGAGGGCGGCCACGATCAGCGCGGCAAGGGCTCCCGTCACCAGGCCGCGATGCGGCCGGATGAAAGGCCAGAGGCCCGCAAGCGGACCCAGCGAACGCGACGCTGGACGGGCCGCGGCCGTTTCGGACGCAGCGGCTGGGCTTTGGGGCGACGTTTCTGTCATCGTCTCTCGCGGTCATACGGACGGGATGCGACAAACACCCGACGCTGCTTAGCAAGCCGGACGCCCGCCCGCAACGCCGCCATATGCGGCAACGCATCCCGCGCCCCTTGCAGCGCGCCCGTTCCTCGTCTATAGAGCGCCGCTTGAACCTATGCCACGGGCCCGCACGCTGGCGCGCAAGGCATCACCGGCAGCATCCGCGGAGTGAGCGTCATGAAGAAAGACGGACATCCCGACTACCACATGATCACCGTCGCCATGACCGATGGCACGACCTATCAGACCCGTTCGACCTATGGGAAAGAGGGCGACACGCTCACCCTCGACATCGACTCAAAGTCGCACCCGGCCTGGACGGGCGGTACCCAGCGCCTGATGGACACGGGCGGCCGCATCAGCCGCTTCAAGAAGCGGTTCGAGGGCTTCGGCGTCATCAAGAGCTGACGCACTGCCGGCTGCACGGGCGCCGCTGCCCCGAGGATCGGAAAAGGGCGCGGAGGGAAGCTCCCCTCCGCGCCCTTCTGCATGTGCCCCCCTTTGGATGCGGCCGTCAGGACGGCGGCGCGTTCAGGCACACTCCCCGCTGCTCTGGCGCGCAAGCGGACGCATGGCTTCGACCCGCTGCGGCGGCGCGAAGGCCGCCTCGATGCGGCGGATATGATGAGCCAGCGGCGGCTCTGCGACGGACAGGCGCGCCCCGTCGCAATAGAGGCGAGTGTCAATTCTTTTGACACGGGCGTAAAGTCTTCGACTCCGCGACACGAGCGTCACGAAACGGTCGGGAAGCTGCGACAGGATGCGCGGGTTCGGCGCGACCGACGGCTCCGGCATGGACAGGCGGTACTTCGGCCCGGACGCCTCGGCGAAGGCGATCTGCCCCTTCTGCAGCGCGCGCTGCGCCAGAAGCCATGACGAAACCTGCATCAGACGCGTTGTCAGGCGCATGCTCTCCGCCGCGTAGACAAGGGCGCAATCGCGGCCAAGATCCTGACTTTCGAAGCGTCCCTGCCCGTCGAGATAGGCCGCGGTTTCCTGGACCAGCGCCATCGCCTCGTCGAACGTCTTGTAGAAGACCGCAGAACTCGCGAACTGACGGGCACCGATCTGTGCCGTCATCTCCGCGCCCCGTCGTTCCGTGTCCACCGTGTGCAACTGATCACTCACGCTGTTCATTCTCGTGCCCCGCCGCTCGTGTCTTGCGTGCCGTTTGTGTCCCGGCCGTTGTGGCGCGGGTCGAGCCCGGCGCCTTTGGCGGTCACAGATGCACACGGCGTGCCGCGATCCGGAACGGATGCGAAAAAGTGGTCTGCACGGCAGGGAAAAGACAAAGGCCGCCGCGGTTCCCCACGGCGGCCCCGGCCGGTCTCTCCCTGGCTCATCTCCTGCGTCCAATTTGAAAGGGCTGCCCGCGCCATGCGGACAGCCCTTTCGTTTTTTTGTGACGCATCCCTGTCAGACTTGCCTGTCGCTGGGGATCGTAGCCACCCCCGTTCACCTTCGTCAAGCGCCATGCGTCTGGCCGATGACAGATCCGTCAAAATCTCGCCCCTGGCCGGTCTGCAAGACGGATCGGGGCCGCCTTCAGCCCGCCTTGCGCAGTTCCGCGGCCAGCGCCAGCCCCAGACCGGCGAGGATCAAGGCCCCGCCCGCCGCCGCGCCCGGCGGGATGGCCTCACCCAGGTAGAGGAGACCGAAAACGGCGCCCAGAATCGGCTCGCCCAGGAGGCAAACCGCGACGAAGACCGGCGGCAGGGTGCCCAACGTCCAGTTGTAGCTCGTATGTCCGATCACCTGGCTCACGAGGCCGAGGGCGATCATCGCGGCCCATGTCTGCCCGCCGAAACCGCCCAGCGGAACCCCGCCCAGCAAAGCGCCGGCAAGGAGCCAGGCCGTTGCGGAGCCATAGCACAGCGTCACATAGGCCGTGACCGGCAGGTGCTGGCGCGCGGTGCGTCCGGCCGTGAGGTAGACCGCCATGCACACACCCCCCGCCGTCGCAAGGCCGAGGCCGAGCAGGTCGCCATCCACGCGCTGCGCGCCCTGAAAGCCCAGCACCGCCGTGCCTGCCAGGCAGAGCGCGATGGCGCCGGCAAGCACGCGGCCCGGCGCACCGCGGCCCAGCGCCGCGTCGATCAGCACGATCCAGATCGGTGTCAGGCTCACCAGCACCATGGATTCCGCGATGCTCACCCGCTGCATGGAGGCGATCCAGCTTGCGAAATGCCCCGCCAGAAAGGCTCCGCTGCCCAGCGACAGCAGCACCGCGCGCCGCATGATGCCCGGATCGAGCGCGTCGAGGGTGCGCAGGGCCGCGGCGCCGAACGGCGCGAACACGAGCGTGCCCACGAGGACCCGCATGAAGGCGATGGTGACCGCTGGCGCGTCGGCGAGGCGGATGAAGAGGACCGAATGGCTGACCGCCAGAAGGCCGAGCAGCGCCACGACGATGGCTGTCCGCCGGGACGGCACGCGCGGGATCGAAAGCATTGGCCGCGCCCCCCTGCTTCTGCCCGGTCCCGGAGGACACGATGTGCGCACACGGCGAAAAAAGAAAGAGCCGCGGCGCGCGCGGCTCAAGTCCAACAGGGAGGCATCGAAAAAGGTGGAGGATCGTCCACCAGGCCGTGCCGGAACACGGCACGCCTCATGGTTAAAGCACGGGAAGCCTTAAGGCCCGGTTAACGCGGCCCGCCGAAGACGGAATCGGCGGCATCCTTGCTGGCCCGCTTGGCGGCGATCGCCTGCTCGCACCGCGCAATCTCGTCGCGCAGCGTGGCGATCCGCTCCTCCAGTTCCTCGATCGACAGGCGCGACAGATCGGCGCCGGGTACGATCCCCTCAGGCTTGGGCGGCGGCACCTCGTCCCAGATCATCGCGTTTCCTCCCCGCATTGGCCCATGCGTCCGGCCCCGGTTGGACCGTCCGGCCCGACGGGCTATTGTCCCGGGGCGACACCCATCAATCAAGACAAGAGGCCGTCCGCCATGCCGCTTCCCGAAACCATGACCGTCGTCGAGATCACCGAGCCGGGCGGGCCGGAGGTGCTGAAGCCGGCGACGCGCCCCGTGCCGCGGCCAGCGCATGACGAGGTGCTGATCAAGGTTGCCGCGGCGGGCGTGAACCGGCCCGACATCGCGCAGCGCAAGGGCGGTTATCCGCCGCCGAAGGGCGCGCCGGACTGGCCGGGGCTGGAGGTCTCGGGCGAGGTGGTGGCGGCAGGCGCCGGCGTCGACCGCTGGAAGGCGGGCGACAAGGTCATGGCGCTGGTCGCGGGCGGCGGCTACGCGGAGTATGTGGCGGCCCCCGCCGCCCAGACGCTCCCGATCCCGGCCGGCATGGACATGGTCCGGGCCGCCGGCGTGCCGGAGACCTATTTCACGGTCTGGACCAACGTCTTCGACCGCGGCCGTCTGCAGGCGGGCGAAACCTTCCTCGTCCACGGCGGTGCGAGCGGTATCGGCACGACCGCGATCCAGCTTGCCGCGGCGCGCGGCGCGCGCGTCTTCGCCACCGCCGGCACGGACGAGAAGTGCCGGGCGTGCGAGAAGCTGGGGGCGGAGAAGGCGATCAACTACCGCACGCAGGACTTCGTGGCCGAGGCGAAGGCGCTCACCGGCGGGCGTGGCGTCGACCTGATCCTCGACATGGTCGGCGGCCCCTACATCCAGAAGAACATCGACACGCTGGCGCTGGAAGGCCGCCTCGTACAGATCGCCTTCCTGCAAGGCTCGAAGGCAGAGGTCGACTTCGTCAAGATGATGGTGAAGCGGCTGACCATCACCGGCTCCACCCTGCGTCCCCGCACGGTCGAGCAGAAGGCGGAGATCGCCGAGGCGCTGGAAAGGGAGGTCTGGCCGCTGCTGGACAGCGGGCGCGTCGGGCCGGTCGTCGACAAGACCTTCCCCTTCCCGCAGGGCGCCGAAGCGCATGCCTATCTCGAGGCGTCGGGACACGTCGGCAAGGTGATCATGACGATGAGCTGACGCCATCGCCCAAGGCGCTTTTCATTCAGCGGAATTTTGCCTATATACGGGGCGAATTCCCGTCCATCGCGAAGATCACGTGGTGACGGCGCGCCGGAAAGCCCCGGCGCGGCCAGGAGCGAAGCTGTAACGAGACCCGATCAACACCGTTTGCGGAGGCGCCATGTCCACGCCGCTCATGCCAAAGGCGACGGCCGTCTGGCTGATTGACAACACGACCCTGTCCTTCGACCAGATCGCGGACTTCTGCGGCCTGCACGTGCTCGAGGTGCAGGGCATCGCCGACGGCGACGTCGCGCAGGGGATCAAGGGCCGCGACCCCGTCACGGCCGGTGAACTGACGCGCGAGGAGATCGCCCGCTGCGAAGGCAATCCGGGCGCGAGCCTCAAGATGCGCGCACGCGACCTCGCCCTTCCCAAGATCAAGCACAAGGGACCGCGCTACACGCCGGTGTCCAAGCGTCAGGAGAAGCCGGACGCGATCAACTGGCTGGTCCGCCACCATCCGGAACTTTCGGACGCGCAGATCTCGAAGCTGATCGGAACGACCAAGACCACCATCCAGGCGATTCGCGACAAGACGCACTGGAACGCGGCGAACCTGAAGTTCGTCGACCCGGTCTCGATCGGCCTGTGCACGCAGGTCGAACTGGACCAGGCCGTGCAGAAGGCGCAGGCGAAGATGGCGAAGGACAACCCCGGCGCCGCGTCCGAAGGCGCGACGCTGGTTCCCGCAGCCGACATCCTCGCCGAGGAGGAAACGCACCCGGACGACGTGCGTCCCCATGGCGACGAGGACGAGATCGACGCCGACAGCCTGTTCAACCTGCCGAAGTCGGAATAACGGACAAGGCATCGCGTTGCTGCCAAGGGGCGCGGCCGGGGCTGCGCCCCTTTGCATGTGCGCCGCTCAGGACCGCCGGACGCGCGGCGCGACAGGGCCCGCCATCGCGACACCGGCCGCAGCCAGGGCAAGACCGGCCCAGGCGAGCGGCGGCATGACCTCGCCGATCACGACCCAGGCGATCAAGGCGCTCACCGGCGGCACGAGGAAGAAGAGGCTCGATACCTGCGCCGCCTCGCCGCGCCGGATCATCGCGAGCAGCAGCGTGAGGCCGATCAGCGAATTGCCGATCACGAGATAGACGAGCGCGATACCCAGCTCCCACGTCCACTCCACATGCAGGCTCTCGAGCGCAAGCGCCAGCGGCAGCGTGGTCAGGAACCCCGCCGTGTACTGAACCGCGTTCGACGTGACGGGATGGCAGCTGACGCCGAACCGGCGCTCGTAGAGGGTGGCGCCCGCGATGGCGAACACGGCGATACAGGCGACCGCGGGCCCCGCGAGCGAGCTTGCGCTCAACTCCCCCCGCAGCCCGATCACGAGAACCGCACCCGCCAGGCCGAGGCCGAGCCCCGCCCAGCGCCGCAGGGTCACGACCTCGCCCGTGAAACGCGGCGCGAGAATCGCAACGAGAATCGGCTGCATGGAAACGATCATCGCGATGCCGCCCGCCGAGAGGCCCAGCTTCATCGCGACATAGCAGAGCCCGAAATAGACGGTCTGCATCAGGACGCCGACCACCACCAGGTGGCCCCACACAGCGCGGCGCGGCGGCAGCGGCGGGCGCAGCAGCAGGGCTGCGGGCGCCAGCACCGCGAGCACAAGGGCATAGCGCAGCGCAAGCAGGGTCAGCGGCTCGGCATGCTCGAGCCCCATCTTCGCGAAACCGAATCCGCCCGACCAGAGCAGCAGGAAGACGACCGGGCTGGCCTTCAGCCAGAGCGGCGACGGCTCCCCGCCCCTCCCCGCGACCTTGCGCAGCGCGGTCACTCCTCGTCGGTGGGCATCAGGTAGTTGAGCCCCATGCGGCCGCCGTCGGCATAGATGCAGGTGCCGGTGAGATAGCTCGCGGCAGGCGACGCGAGGAAGGCCGCGATCTCGGCGATTTCCTCGGGCTGGCCGATCCGCCCGATGGGCGTGCGGGACAGGATCTTCCGCTTGGCGGCATCGTCCGCCATCACCGCCTTCAGCACGTCGGTCTGGATCGAGCCGGGCCCGATCGCGTTGACCCGGATGCCGTGCGGCGCGAGCGAGAGCGCCATGACCTTGGTCATCTGGTTGAGGCCGCCCTTGGACGTCACATAGGCGAGCTGGTTCGGGATCGCGAGGACCGCATTGACCGAGGACATGTTGACGATGGCCGCGCGCACGTCCCGGGGCTTTGTCTCTTCCTCGGCGATCTGCTTGACCATCTGCCGGGCGACCGCCTGGCCGACGAGGAAGGGTCCTTTCAGGTTGACCGACAGGACACGGTCGAAATCGTCTTCCTTGAAATCGAGGAAATCGGCGCCCGCGATGATGCCGGCATTGTTGACCAGCGTATCGATCCGCCCGAAGGCGTCGATGGCGGCGGCGACCAGGTTGTGCACGTCAAGCCGGTCGGACACGTCGCAGTCGACGAAGATCGCCTCGCCGCCACCCTCGACGATCTCGTCGCGCAGCTTCTCACCGGCGCTTTCGTCGGTATCGGCGATGATGACGCGCGCGCCGTCGCGGGCGAACCGCTCGACCACCGCGCGGCCGATCCCCTTCGCGCCGCCCGTGACGATCGCGGCATGCTCCTTGAGCGACATGAATGTCTCCCCGTTTCCGGTTGGCCGTAGGCGGGGGATGCTACGCGATCGCGGGCGGGCTTGCCGAGCCCCAATCTGGGGCCCGGCTCAGCGCCTGCCGAAGATCAGTGGTGCGTCAGACGGGCAATCTCGTCCTTGAGTCGCAACTTCTCGCGCTTGATCTCCGCGATGCGCCGGGAATCGCCGCCGGGACGGTTTTCCTCCTCGGCGAGATAACGCTCCAGCTCGGCGTGCTTGCGGGAAAGCTGATGGATGTGCGACTCCAGGCTCATGGTATGCCTCCCATTGCTGATGTAACCAGTAGAGCACCGCATGCCCTGATTTGGAAATGGGCATGGATACGGAGCTCCGCTACCGAAGGTGTCCATGATGAACGGCAAAAGATTGATCGTCGGTATCTCTGGCGCTTCGGGCGTGGCGATCGGCGTGCGCGTCCTCGAGATGCTGGCGGCATCGGATGTGGAGGCGCACCTCGTGATGACCCGCGCAGCGGAGATGACCATCGGCTACGAGACCGGCCACAAGCCGGCGGACGTCCGTGCGCTCGCCCACACCGTCTACCAGGTCGATGACGTGGGCGCCGCGCTCGCGTCGGGCTCGTTCGCGACCATGGGCATGATCGTCGCACCCTGCTCCATGCGGACGCTGGCGGAGATCGCGACGGGCGTCACCTCGAACCTGCTGACACGGGCGGCCGACGTGACGCTGAAGGAGCGCCGCCGCCTCGCCCTCGTGGCGCGCGAGACGCCGCTGCACCTCGGCCACCTGCGCAACATGGTGGCGGTCACCGAGATGGGGGCCGTGGTGGCGCCGCCCGTCCCGGCCTTCTATGCGGGCCTCGAAACCCTCGATGAGGTGGTGACGCAGTCCGCCGGACGCGCGCTCGACCTGTTCGGGATCGCAGCACCGGGCGTGAAGCGGTGGGGGGAAGACCTGGCCAAGGGCCGGCGCAAGGGGGGGCGTGCGGACTGAGCGCCCCTATCCCGCCCGCGCGGCGGCGAATATCCGCAGAAGCAGGTCTTCCGCGCCCACGCCGTCCTGCGGCAGGGTGGCGCGCGCCGCGGCCAGGGCGTCCTCCAGGCTGGAGAAGGGCTGCCCGCTGCTGCCCGTCCCGGCTTCGAGCAACGCAAGCTCCGCCCGTTCGCAGGCAAGCTCGGCGGACTTCACAGCGGCCCGCGCCTCGGACCCCAAGGGCAAATCGTCCTCGTGCGGCTTCATGGCCCGGCGCGCAGCGCGCAAGGGGTCGGTCGCGACGGCCCGCCAGGCTGCGACACGGGCCAGCAGATCGGCCCGCGCCGCCCCCTCCGGCAGGGCACGCCCTTCGGCCCACGCCCAGGCGAGCCAGAGGATCACCGTGACCGCCGCCCCGTGCCGGTCCTGCAGGGCAAGGCAATCGTCTGCCACCTCGGGCCGGCCGTAGAGCGCCACCGCGAACTGCCAGAGCGTCTCTGCCGATCTCTCCACACCTGATCCTCCAGGTCAGCCGGAAAACCCTTATGCACGCGGGAGATGATGGACGCGGAGCGCGTTCCGGGCTAGCACTAGCGTGCTTGGGGTAGCGGCATTTGCGGGAAATATCATGGACGATCAGGACGCGTTGAGGGCCCGCCTCGAGATCCTCAAGCAGGAGCATCGCGACCTCGACGACGCGATCCGCGCGCTCGAGACGGCGAGCCTGCGCGACGAGCTTCAGATCCGGCGGCTGAAGAAGCGCAAGCTGCTGCTGCGCGACGAGATCGTCCGGCTCGAGGACCAGATCACGCCCGACATCATCGCCTGAGCGCAACCGCCCGCCCACGCATCGGGCAAGCCCTTGCACGGCGCGCCTCTGCCCCTATACTCCCGCGCTTTCCCGGGCCTCCGGGACACGGAGTACCGGTGCAACAGGGGAGCACGCCATGACCGCGGCCAGCATCGACGTCGGCGTCATCATGGGCTCGCAGTCCGACTGGACGACGATGAAGGCGGCTGCCTCCGTGCTGGATGAACTTGGCGTTGCGCACGAGGTGCGCATCGTCTCGGCGCACCGCACGCCCGAACGGCTCTTCGACTATGCGAAGTCGGCGCAGGCGCGCGGCCTGAAGGTGATCGTGGCCGGCGCGGGCGGCGCCGCCCACCTGCCCGGAATGGTGGCGAGCCTGACCACGCTCCCGGTTCTCGGCGTGCCGGTGCAGAGCCGGACGCTCTCCGGTCTCGACAGCCTGCTCTCCATCGTCCAGATGCCCGCGGGCGTCCCGGTCGGCACGCTGGCCATCGGGGCCGCGGGCGCGACCAACGCGGGGCTGATGGCGGCCTCCATCGTCGCGCTCGGCAATGCGGAGGTGGCGAACCGCCTCGCCCGATGGCGTGCCGAGCGGACAGCGGCGGTCGCGGAGGCGCCCAGCGATGACGCATGACACCGCGCCTGTCCCGCCCGGCGGCACCCTTGGCATCCTCGGCGGCGGACAGCTGGGCCGCATGATCGCGCTTGCGGCGGCCCGCCTCGGCATCCGCGCGGTCGTTCTCGCACCCGAGGCCGATCCGCCCGCGGGCCACGTGTGCCGCCATATCCGCGCGGACTATACCGACCGCGAGGCGCTCGACGCACTCGCCGATTCCGCCGACGCGGTGACGGTCGAGTTCGAGAACGTACCCGACGCCGCGCTGCACGCACTCGCCCCCATCGTTCCGGTGCGTCCCGGCGCCCGCGCCTTCGCCATCGCCCGCGACCGGCTGAACGAAAAGACCTTCGTCAACGATCTCGGGATCGGAACCGCCCCGTTCCAGGCCGTCGACAAGCCGGCGGATCTGGTGCGGGCAGCCGCGCTCATCGGCACGCCGGCGATCCTCAAGACCCGGCAGTTCGGCTACGACGGAAAGGGGCAGGCGAAACTCGCCGCCAGCGATCCGGCTGCGCTGGACGCCGCGATGCGGGAGATCGGAACCGCGCCCGCCATCCTCGAAGGCTTCGTCGACTTCGCGCGCGAGGTCTCCGTGATCGTCGCGCGGGGCGTCGACGGCACGGTCGCGGCATATGACCCCGTGGAGAATGTCCACCGCAACCACATCCTGCATACCTCGACCGTGCCCGCCGCACTGACGGACGCGCAGGCGGCGGAGGCCGTGCGGATCGCGGAGAGCATCGTGACCGCGCTCGACTATGTGGGCGTCATGGGCGTGGAGATGTTCGTGGCCCGCGACGGCGGCCTGCTGGTCAACGAAATCGCGCCGCGCGTCCACAACTCCGGCCACTGGACGCTGGAGGCCTGCGCCGTCAGCCAGTTCGAGCAGCATGTGCGCGCCGTCTGCGGCTGGCCGCTGGGCTCGCCCGCCCGTCATTCGGGCGCGGTGATGACCAACCTGATCGGAGACGAGGCGCACGCCTGGCGCGAGATCGCGGCGGAACCCGGCGCGGCGCTCCACCTCTATGGCAAGACGGAGGCGCGCGCGGGCCGCAAGATGGGGCACGTGACGCGGCTCACGGGGCCGTCCCCGCACGGGCGCTGAGCGGCGCGGCGGAAAGGGTGTTACCCTCTCCCGCTCCACTCCGGAGCCAAGGGGGGAAAGCCATGGGCCAGATCAGCCTGGACGACCCGGTGTTCGCGACCTATGCGATCGCCGCGGCGCTGATGATTCTCAAGACGCTGGCCATGGCCTGGCTGACGGTTCTGCGCATGATGCAGGTGAAGGGCGGCTACCGGGCGCCCGAGGATCTGCGCAAGACCCCCCTCAACCCCGCACCGGACCCGAAGCAGCTCGCCCCGGACGAGCGGGTGGAACGCATGCGGCGCATCCACATGAATGACCTCGAGAACGTGCCGTTCTTCCTTGCCGCGGGCTTTCTCTATGTGCTGACCGGGCCGTCTGTGCTGATGGCGCAGGTGGTGCTCTACGGATATGTGGCGTCGCGGTTGCTGCACTTCGCTGCCTATGCGACGGCGCAAACCCATGACGTGCGCGCGACCTTCTGGACCGTTGGCGTGCTGATCCTGATCTACATGACGGTCGCCGTGCTCCTCGCCGCTCTGGGCTGGTAGGGGCCTTGCGCTCCGGTCAGCGACGCGCGCCGGGCCTTGGCACGACGGACCGCACGGGACGGCGCGCGGGCCCGGCATAGCGCAGCGCGCCCAGGAGCCGCAGCGGCGCCTCGGCCACGCCGCCGAGATCGGGCAGGCGCGCCTTGAACTTCTCGAAGTCCATGACGTTCTGGATGCGCCGGTCGAGGAAGGCCCAGGTGGCTTGCCGCCCTTCGCTGTCGTCGCCCAGCCAATAGAGCAGGACCGACGAATAGACCGCCGCCAGCGTCAGCCGCTTGGTGTAGAAATTGTGGTCGGTGGAGGTGTCGCCCGCCGCGCGCCACATGGCGTCCACGGTGCCATAGAGCGAGCGCAGCGACAGCCCGGCGTTCTGCGGCAGGGCGAACAGCGCCGCCGCCCGGCGGACCGCGTCCCGCTCCCCCTCCGCCTGCTCCAGCCGCGTGCGGATGGCGGTCGTGATCCGCTCCCGGATCTTCATGGACGGCAGATCCTTTTCGCGCAGCGCCTCGGCCATGCGCCGGTCGGCCTCCGCCACGTAGAAGGCCACGAGATCGGGCGCGCCCGCCGGAAAGGCGAGCCGCGCGCGGCCAGCGCTCACGCCAGCCTCGGCCGCCGCGGCCCGCAAGGTCGCATCGCTCCAGCCGTCGAAGCCAGCATGGGCCAAGGCTGCGGC
>JAJLJT010000029.1:0-19803 GCA_033844555.1 Alphaproteobacteria bacterium
CGCTCCCGGCTGGTGTGCTCCTGCCGCTCGAGCGCGGCGAAAGGCTCGGTAACACGCGCAAGGTCGTCCGGCGCGATGCCGACGCCCGTGTCGCTCACGGTCAGCGTCATGCCCTTGCCGGGCGCCCATCCCGCCGCCAACCGCACGGCGCCGCCTTCCGGCGTGAACTTCAACGCGTTCGACACGAGGTCGGCAAGCATCTGGCGCAGCCTCGCGGGATCCCCCCACAGCGGCGGCAGATCGTCCGGCGCATCGACGTGCAGGGTCAATCCGTCCTCGGCGGCGGTGCTGGCGTAGGCCGCGGCCACGCCGTTCATCAGGGCGGTCACGTCGATTTCGCGGGCCTCCACGTCCGCGCGCCCGGCCTCCAGCGTCGAGAGGTCGAACACGCGGTCGACGAGCGACAGCAGATGGGCTCCGCTGCGGTGGATGTCCGCCGCATAGCCTTCGTACTTCGGATCGCCCAGCGGCCCGAAGATCCGATGAGCCATCATCTCCGAATAGCCGATGATCGCGTTGAGCGGTGTGCGCAACTCGTGGCTCATGTTGCCGAGAAAGCGCGACTTGGCGAGGTTCGCCGCTTCCGCCCGGTCGCGCGCAACGGTCAGCTTGCGCACCAGCCCCGCGTTGAGGTGATTGAGCGCAAGTCCCTCGCGGAAGCCATGGTTCAGGTGCCTGGCCATCAGCCACATGAGCCCGCCCCAGAACACCACGAAGGCGGCGATAATGGGCGAGAAGCTGCCGTCCAGCCACATCAGACGCGCGCCATAGGGCAGCAGCGCCGGAGTCAGGAACGCGGCGAACGCCGTCAGGCTGTTGGTGTATCCCGCGATCGCCGAGGCGCTGAGCGCCGCCATGACGAAGGCGACCGCAAGCTTGGCGTTGTCTGGCTCGAGACTGGTCACCAAAAGGATCGAGCAGCCCCACATCACGCCCGCGATGCCGGAGCCGACGGCGAAAGCGCCGGTCCAGAAGCGCACCTGCGCGATCGGTCTCGGCTTCTTCAGATAGACACGGGCGAGCCAGAAACGCACCATCGTCCAGGACGACAGACCGAGCGCCCAGGAGAGCAGCGCGACACGATCTGCGGTCGGCCACAGTGCGAGCGTCAGCAGGAATATCGCCCCGAGGTTCGCCACCAGGAGCGGGGTCGTCCGCTTGTAGAGACCCGCGATCAGGGCCGCGTCGATCTCGCGCGGATCGACGGCATCGATGGCAGGTGTCGCCGTGGTCGCCACGCTGGTCGCTCTCCTGCAGCACGCTCGGCAAGGGGCGGCCCGGAACGCGACGAGGCCAGTTGCCCGAAGGCCCGGCATCCGCCATAGCGCGCGAGGCGTTAAGGGCGGGTAACAGTGAGGCGAGCGGCATTGCCAAGCTAATAGCGGCCCAGTGGCCGGCGGTTTCGCCGGAACCCTCGCCCAGGGCTGGACGCGCTGTTGGAGAGCCTCGCGCAGCCGATGGATCTGCTCGTGCGGTTGCGGACGGCCTTTCCGGAGGCCGAGGCGGCGCTTCTCCGCCAGACGCAGAGGCCCGGGCGTTCAAGCCGAGGCCGGCTGCATTGTCAGGGGAAACCCATCTGATACGGTGTCAATGGCTTGGGGATGGGTTGCGCCAAGGCTGACACCGTTGTCTCCGGCCGGTGCAAACCGACATCGGCGCCGGGCCGGGGGGCGACACTCCTGGGAGCGAATTCGGCTCAACGGCTTGAGCATACCCGCGGGGGGCCGCGATCATGCTGCACGTGTTGTCGGGGGTCTGGGCCCTTCTGCTCGGCATCGTCCTGATCATGCTGGGCAACGGCATGCACTTCACCCTGATCGGCCTGCGCGGCGGAATCGAAGGGTTCTCGGCCGCGGAACTTGCCGTGGTCACGTCGGGCTACTTCCTCGGCTTCCTGTCCGGCGCGCGCGTGACGCCGGTGCTGATCCGGCGCGTCGGGCATGTGCGGGTCTTCGCGGCGCTCGGCAGCTTCATGTCGGCGGGACTGATCGCGTTCACGCTGCTGGCGGAGCCGTGGGCCTGGACCCTGTTGAGGATCCTGGTCGGCTTCTGCATGTCCGGCATCTATGTCGCCGCGGAAAGCTGGCTGAACAACGCCGCCACCAACGAGACGAGAGGCAAGGTCCTGTCGGCCTACATGATCGCGCAGACGCTGGGCATCATCGGCGCGCAAGGGCTGCTGACGCTGGGGGACGCGGCGACGTCGGCGCTGTTCATCGGGGCCTCCATCCTCGTGTCGGTCTCGTTCGGGCCGATCCTGCTCTCGGTGACCCCTGCGCCGGCGGTCGAGGTCGCGCGGCCGATGCGGTTGCGCGATCTGTTCGCGGGCTCGCCGCTCGGCACGGTCGGGATCTTTCTGCTGGGCGGCGTCTACGCCACGCAATCGGGCATGGGCGCGGTGTTCGGCAGCCAGATCGCGATGACGGCGCCGGAGATCGCCCTGTTCGTCGCGATGCTGTTCGCGGGGGCCCTGATCCTGCAATACCCGATCGGCTGGATGTCGGATCGCGTGGACCGGCGGAGGCTGATCTTCGGCGCGGCTGCCCTGGGGGCCACGGCCTGCGCGCTGGGATGGATCGCGGGCAGCGGCACGGGGCCGGCCGGCAGCGGCACGCCCTGGCCGCTGATGGCGGCGGCGTTTCTCGCCGGCGGCGTGACGACGCCGCTCTACGCGCTGCTTCTGGCCTACACCAACGACTTCCTCTCAAGCGAGGAGATGCCCGCCGCATCCGGAGGGCTGATCTTCACCTTCGGCCTCGGCGCGATCCTCGGCCCGCTGCTGACCGGCTGGGCGATGGAGGAGCTTGGCCCGTTCGCGTTCTGGCTGGTCCTCGGAGCGACGTTCACGGTCCTCGCGCTCTACGCGCTCTACCGCATGACGCAGCGGGCCGCCACCCCGCCGGAGGCGACCGAAGGCTACCTCAGCGTCCTGCCAAGTGCGTCGGCGGTCGCGGTCGAAGCGGCCGGCACCTGGGCCGCGGAGCAGGCAGAGGCCGAGCGCGACGACGGGGAGGCGAGGTAACCGCCCGCCCCCTCGCGCCGTTGCCGCCCACTGGCCGCCCACTGGCCGCCAAAAATTGACCAAATATTCATGGCTGCCATGGGTGTGTATGAGAGGCTATCGATCAGAAATTACAGTATCCGTGTAAACTTTCCGATCCGCGGAGGGGCCTGAATATTGTCGCATGAAAGTCCCGGAATGACGGCCATGGAACGTGGCGCATTCCGTTGGTTCGATCTTCTACCCGAGCCGATCTGGATCTTCGACCGGGCGTCGCTGCGCATCGTCGCGGCCAACGCTGCGGCGTGCGCATGGCTCGGCTACGGCCAGGACGAGCTGACGTCCAGGACCGTCTGCGACATCCGCCCCGAGGAGGACCGTCCGGCCCTGCGCCGTGCCGTCGACGCGTTCAGGGGAGAGCAGACCGACGCAGGCCGGTGGCGCCTGGCGACCCGCAGCGGGACCCTGCTGGAGGCGTCCTTTCACTGGCGCCGGATCGACTTCGAGGGCACCCCGTCGATCCTCGCCATGGCGCAGGACGTCACCGGGGAACGTGCGCGGATGGAATACCTCCGCCTGCTGGAATCGGCGGTCGCGCGCCAGAACGACATCCTGCTCATCACCGAGGCCGACCCGATCGACGATCCGGAGGGCCCGCGCGTGGTCTATGTGAACGACGCGTTCGCCGTGGAGACGGGCTACAGCCCGGACGAGATCATCGGCAAGACGCCGCGGATGCTCCAGGGGCCCGAGACGAGCCGCGCCGAACTCGACCGCATCCGAAAGGCGCTGATCGCCCGCACGCCGGTCCGGGCGGAGCTGATCAACTACACCAAGGTCGGCGATCCCTTCTGGCTGGAAATCGACATCTCGCCGATCTTCGACGCGTCGGGCAAGGCAACGCACTTCGTCGCCGTCCAGCGGGACATCACCGAGCGCAAGCGCGCGGAAGAACGGGTCCGGCTCAGCGAGGAACGCTTCCGCCTGCTGGCCAGGGCGACCAACGACGTGATCTGGGACTGGGACCTCCGGACCGGCGAGGTCTGGTGGAACGACAGCGTGGAAGCTGTCTTCGGCTATCCCCCCTCCGCGCTGGAGCAGGGACCGGAGTCCTGGAGGACGCGGCTGCACCCCGAGGACCGGCGGACCGTGCTGGACAACCTGCGCGAGCTCGTCGACGGCGACGGGGCGAACTGGTCGCGCGAGTACCGGTTCAGGCGCGCGGACGGAACCTTCGCGACCGTGCTCGACCGCGGATTCGTGCTGCGCGACGCCGCGGGCAAGGCGCTGCGCATGATCGGCAGCATGATCGACGTGACCGAGCAGCGCGACCTCGAACACCGTCTCAGGGAATCGCAGAAGCTGGAGGCCATCGGCCAGCTCACCGGCGGCGTGGCGCACGACTTCAACAATCTGCTGACCGTGATCGTGGGCAACGCGGACGAGCTGACCGGCAAGCTGATCGGCGAGCCGCAGCTGCACCTGATGGCGCAGATGACCTTGCAGGCGGCGGAACGCGGCGCGGAGCTGACCAACCGCCTGCTGGCATTCGCGCGCCGCCAGGCGCTGCGCCCGCGCGCGGTCGATCTCAACCAGCTTCTCGGCAGCATGGACGGGCTGTTGCGGCGCACGCTGCCCGAGGCCATCGACATCGAGTTCCACCTCGACCCCGGCCTGTGGGCGGTGGAGGTCGACGCCAGCCAGCTCGAGGTCGCCATCCTCAATCTCGCCATCAACGCGCGCGACGCGATGCCGGACGGCGGCAGACTGCGGATTGCCACGGCCAACACGGTGGTGGACGCGCACGATGCCTCCGCCGGAGAGGGGGAGGCCGCAGGCCCCTACGCCACGATCGCCGTCACCGACACCGGAACCGGGATGAACCCGGAAACGCTGGCGCGGGCGTTCGAACCCTTCTTCACGACCAAGGAACTGGGCAAGGGCAGCGGGCTGGGCCTCAGCATGGTGTTCGGCTTCGTGAAGCAGTCCGGCGGCCATGTGACGCTGGACTCCCGGGAAGGCGCGGGCACGACGGTCACGGTCCATCTGCCGCGGCTGGCCGACGAGGCGCGGCGCGACGAGCATGGACACGACGCGCCGGCGTCGGCGGGCGGCCGGGAGCACATCCTCGTGGTCGAGGACGACGAACTGGTGCGGGCCCACCTCGTATCGCAGCTGACGAGCCTCGGCTATCGCGTCACGGCGTGCGAGAACGGCCCCGACGCACTGGAAACCCTGCGCGCAGAGGGCGGCGTGGACCTGCTGTTCACCGACATCGTCATGCCCGGCGGCATGAGCGGCGTGGACCTGGCGGACGCCGCGCGGGAGACGATGCCGCACCTCAAGGTCCTGTTCTCCTCGGGTTATTCCGAGGCCGCCCTTCGCAAGGAGGACGGCACGGGGCGGGAGAACGCGCTGCTGAGCAAGCCGTACCGCCGCCAGGAGCTGGCGGCGAAGGTCCGCGCGGTGCTCGACCGCACCGGCTGACACGCGCGCGGGGGGCGGCCGCTAGGCGCCCGGCCACTCGTCCAGCGCGACGCGGACCATCTCGGCCAGCTTGCGCTTCCTGTAGGGCTTGCGCAGCAGGATGGCGTCGCTCTTCAGCGCCGCGTCGTGCCCGATGGCGTCGTTCGAAAAGCCGGTGGTGAACAGCACGCGCAATCCGGGGTGGCTGGTGCGCATGATCGCGGCGAGCTGGAAGCCGTTCGTCTCCCCCGGAAGCACGATGTCGGTGAACAGCAGGTCGAAGCGGCCGCCGTGCCGGGCGATCGCGATGGCCTCGTCCGCGCTCGCGCACGCCTTCACGTCGTATCCCAGGCTCTCCAGCGCGGAGACGACATAGTTGCGGACCATGGCGTCGTCCTCGACGACGAGGATACGCTCGGACCCGCCGCGCTCCTTCGAGGCCGCCCTGGCGAGCGCCTCGACCTGCGCCAGGACCGACTTGCGCAGACCGGGGTCCTCGATCTCGGCATAGCACTCGATGAGCCGCAGCATCTCGTCGGAGCGGAGCTGGTTGAGGATGTTGCCGATCTCCTCCTCCTCCTCGCCGACGGTCCCCAGGGCCTCGGCCTCCAGCGTCTCGAAGCCGGAGACGAGCACCGCCAGCGACACGTCCAGCGCCTTGGAGATGTCGTAGAGCCTGCTGATGCTCACGCGGTTGTCGCCGCGCTCGTACTTCTGCACCTGCTGGAAGGTGATCCCGACGGCCCGCGCGAGCGCCGTCTGGCTGATGCCCTTCCGCTTGCGGATCATCTTGATCTTGGTGCCGATGAAGATGTCGAAGGGATGGGTCATCGGGGTCTTTCCGCCGCTGGGACGCGCCTGGCTGCGCCGTTCAAGGCGCAATCCGGTGCGGGCCGCGCACCCTCGATACGGGAGAGGGCACCCCGCAGCCCCTCCCCGGCCTGCCGGGGAAGCAGAGGCACCGAAATCTTCAGGGCGCCGACTATTTCAGTATCTCGTTTATTTTTCCAATAAATTCGGAAGACGTGAATGGCTTTGTCAAAGTTCCACTCGCGCCAAGCTCACGCGACATCCGCAAAAAATCAATAACACCAGACCCAGCTGGAGAATTCCTTGCCGCGAAACCTCCAGATATGGCCAAAATCGGCGTTTGAATACACGCCTTCCGGATTTCGCGGATCGTCTCGATCCCCTCCATCTCCGGCATCATCAGGTCGGTGACGATGACATCGAACGCGTGCCCCTCCAGAATGGCCATCGCTCTCTTGCCGTTGCTGGCGGCGGTCACCGCCCAGCCGTCCATCTCCAGGAACAGCTGCAGCGTCGCGCGAACCAGGCAGTCATCGTCGATGACAAGTGCGTTTCCCTTGGTCATGCTCCCCTCACAGAGCGGCCGGACCGGCACAGCGGCAGGTGCGGAAGGGAGAGGTCCAGGCACACATTGGCTTCCGCACCCCCGCTGTCCCGTGTGGTGGAATCGCGCCGATCCCAGCCAAATCCGATGCGAACTCCCGTTGTCGGGCGGCCGGACCGGCCAACCCGTTGCGTAGCTTTGTCTTTCCCTGGTGCCCGGCCCCTCTCGCGTCGCGTCCGGCTGCAGGCTTCGGATGACAAAAACTGCCTTCAACTACCTTACAGATCGTAAATGCGGTAGCGATTTTTCTCGCATTATCAAACAGTTGGGCAACCTGTAGTGGGCCGCTGCAGTAAACATAACCCCAGGTTAGGCCGGCTTCTTCCGGCGCGTGCAGAATAGATCAAAGAATCTTCTTCAGGGTGTCCGTGCGAACCGGCTTGACGAGAAGACGCACCCCGTCGGGCAGCCTGCCGGGAAGCTGCAACGCCTCCCCGGGCTGCCCGCTCGTCAGCCAGAGATCCAGATCGCTGCGCTGGCGGCGCAGCAGGCGGACCAGTTCGAGCCCGTCATGCCGTCCGGGAATCACGATGTCGGACAGGACCGTGTCGATTCCGGCCGTCCTCCCGAAGGCGGCGAGCGCCTCGTCGCTCGACCCCGCGACGACGGCGGTGTGCCCCAGGTGCTCGATCATCTGCCGGATCGTCGCCGCCGCATGCGGATCGCCCTCGGCGACGAGCACGGCGCGGCGGCGTCCGAGCGCAGGACGCGCGCGGGCGCGGCCGGGGCCGGGCTCCTCCTCGTCGTCGCGCACCCGCCGCGCGGGCGGGAAGCAGAGGGAAACGGTGGTGCCGGCGCCCGGCCGGCTGCGCAGCGCCATGCGCCCCCCGGACTGGCGGACGAAGGCATGCACCGAACTGAGGCCCAGTCCGCTGCCGCCGGTCCTGGCCTTCGTGGTGAAGAACGGCTCGATCGCGCGTGCGAGCACGTCCTCGTCCATGCCCGCGCCCGTGTCGGTCACCGCAACACGCACGCGCCGGCCAACGCCGTCCGGATCGTCCGCCAGAGACACCTCGAAGGTCAGCGTGCCGGACCCCTGCATCGCATCGCGCGCGTTGAGCGCGAGGTTCAGCATCGCGCTCTCGAACTGTCCGCGGTCCACCTGGACCAGCGGCAGGTCGGTCTGCGCCTTCAGGTCGACGGCGATGCGTGCGCCCACCGCGCGCGCAACGATTTCCTGCGCGTCGCGGACGGCGGCGGCGAGGTCCGTGGGGACGGGCTGCAACACGTCCGCACGCCCGAAGGCGAGCAGCCGCGCGGCCAGTTCCGACCCCCGCTCGGCCGCGCGCAGCGCGGTCTGCAGCGCGGTCTTGCGGCGTGCGTCCTCCTGCGTGTCGAGAACCATCTCGATGTTGCCCATCACGACCAGCAGCATGTTGTTGAAGTCGTGCGCGACGCCGCCGGCGATCTGGCCCAGCGCCTCGCGCTTCTGCGCGGCGAGCAGCAGCCGCTGGCTCTCCTTCTCCTCCGTGATGTCCTCGGCGATCCCCGCGCAGCGGTAGACGATGCCGTTCCCGTCGAGGATGCGGAACGAGCGGTCGCGGATCCAGCGGACCTGCCCGCCGGGGCGCACGATGCGGTATTCGACGGTCTGGTCCTCGTGCGGCTGGCGCCGGACGAAGGCGCGGACGCGGCCCAGGTCGTCCGGGTGGACGGTGCGGGTGAACAGCATGGGGTCCGCATGGAGCGCCTCGACGCTCTGCCCCCAGATGCGCTCGAACGCCGGGCTGACATAGAGCATCTCCGAACTGTCCGGCGTCGTCAGCCAGAACACGCTGTCGATGTTCTCGACCACCTGCCTCAGAAGCGTCCGGCTGTGTCTCAGTTCCTCCTCGCGGGCGCGCTCCTCCGTGACGTCGTCGACGATGCTGACGGCGGCGTGCCCGCCCTCGGGGAAGCGCACGAGGGACACGTTGACGGAGGCCGTGAACTCGGTCCCGTCCGCGCGCCGCATCGGGTACTCGGTCCGGAACGGCTGACCGGATTCGAGAATGTCCCAGCCCAGGCCGTGAAAGGCCCGCCAGCTCTCGTCGGAGACATGCAGCACGCGGGTGCTTCTGCCCTGAAGCTCGCCCCGCGGGCGCCCGAAGACCGCCTCCGCCGCCGCATTGGCGGACATGATCGTGCGATCCTGGTCGACGACGAAGATCGCCGCGTCGGCCCCGTCGAGAACCGTGGCGAGAAACTGCTCGCGCCGGTCGATCTCGTGCTGCCGGCGGCTGAGCAGGACATAGAGCAGCACCGTGGTCGCAACGACGAACACCAGCCCCTTGGCGAGACCCAGCAGCCACACCGTCGTCCCCTGCAGATCGGCGGAGAAGACGGCAATGTCCGAAACCACGATATAGACGGACGACAAAGCGAAGTAGACGGCGGACACCGAAGCCGGGGTCCACCGGCGGGATCCGGTCAGGCCCGGAGAGGTCGCGGTGTTCGTTGTCATGCCGTTCTGCCAATCGGAGAAAGTCCGGCGGGGACGGTGGCCCGGCGGGTCCGCGGCGCACCCGCCGCGTTTGCGCCGGCCGGATCGGGACATGCCGGGGACATGTATCGCCTGCCGTTCCGGGGGATCTCCTGTCGCTCTGCGGACCTCGCCACGCACGGGCCGCTTCTCACCCATGAGATGCGAACACGCGGAAAGCGCCACGGTTCCCGCGCCTGCGGAAAAATTTGCCTCCCCCGGAGGAGCGGCACGCGCAGCGGGCGCGGGCTTTCATAAATTGCGCAAATGACAGAGCGGGATTCATGCCCTAGAAACATCCGGCCATGGCCGTCACGATCGCCTATCTCAGAGCCTTCGTCGAAGTCGCGCGCAGCGGCAACTTCACCCGTGCGGCGGAGAAGCTGTCGGTCACGCAACCCTCGCTCAGCGTCGCGATCCGGCAACTCGAGGAGGCGCTGAACCTCAAGCTCTTCGACCGGACCACCCGCCGCCTCAGCCTGACCGAGGAGGGCGCGAAATTCCTGCCGACCGTGGCGCGGCTTCTGGAAGACTTCGACACCGCCGTGACCAATGCGCGCGCGATCGCGGAGCGGAAATCGGGGCGCGTCTCGCTGGCCGTGCTTCCCTCCATCGCAACCATGCTGATCCCGCGTGTGGTCGCCAGCTTCTCCGCCGCATTTCCCGGCATCAAGGTGCACCTGCGCGACGACAACACCTCCGGCGTCTGGCGGCGCGTCGGGCGCGGCGAGGTCGACTTCGGCATCGCGGGCGCGTTCACGCCCGACCCGGACCTCGCGTTCACGCCGCTGTTCTCCGACCGGTTCGGCGCCGTGTTCCGCAAGGATCATGCGCTGGCGCGCCGCACGGCCCCCCTCGCCTGGTCCGAGATCGCCGGGATGCGGATCATCGGGCTTGCCGCCGACACCGGGATCCAGCCCCTGATCGGCCGCCTGAGCCGGATCCCGGAGACCGTGCGCGCGCCGGGACACGAGGTCTCGAACATCGTCACGGTCCTGAGCCTCGTGGAAGCCGGGCTCGGCATCACGGCCATCCCCGCGTTCGCCGCGATGCTCGACCGGCACCCCACGCTCATGTACCGCGAACTGGTGCGCCCGGCCGTCACGCGCCAGATCGGCCTCGTGACGCGCCGTGGCCGCTCGCTGTCGCCGGCGGCGGAGAGCTTTCGCGCGGAACTGGTCAAGGCGTTGCCGTCTGTGCTGACGCGGCCGGAGATTTTCATTGAGCCGGATAATCAATAGATAATTTTCATGTAACAATCGCATCATTTACTTGCGCCGGCGGGCTTCGTCTTCCTAGCGTTTGGTCTTCCCACGTCCCGAAGGGAGGACCCCGACATGACATTTCCTGCATTCACTGCGTTCTCGCGTTCGCGGCTGCGCGCGGCAGCGGCCGGCGCGCTGGCATCGGCCGTCCTGCTCGCCTCCGGCGGTGCGGCGACAGCCGCCGACCCGGAATTCCTGACGATCGGCGGCGGCCCGTCGGGCGGCACCTTCAACGTGGTCGCGACGGGCCTCGGCGACCTGCTGCGCAAGGAGTTTCCGAACAGCCTCGTCGACGTTCAGCCCGGCGGCTCCGGCCCCAACCTGCTGCGCGTCAGCGCGGGCGAGGCGGACCTCGGCATCACCTCGGCGAACAATGCCTGGGACGCCTGGAACGGCCGCGACCCGGCCAAGCCGGAAAGCCCGATCCGCAACGTGCGCGGCCTGATGACCTTCTTCCCGAGCGCGATCCAGATCTGGGTCGACGCGAACTCCGACATCCGCAAGCTGGAAGACCTGAAAGGCAAGCAGGTCAGCGCCGGCCAGCCCGGCCAGACCTCGTGGAACGCGTTCGTGAACCTGCTCGACGTCTATGGCATGAAGATCGAGGACATCGAGGCGAACGGCGGCAAGCTGCACAAGCTGAGCTGGTCGGAATCGCACAACGGACTGCGCAACGGCCAGCTCGACGCGGTGATGTGGGTGTCGCTCTATCCGCACACGACGGTGCTGGAGAACGAAACCGCGCGGCCGATGCGCGCGCTCTCGTTCGACGAGGACAAGGTCGACACCTATCTGGCGCAGCACGGCGGCGGCTTCGAGAAGGTGACGCTGCCCGCCGGCCTCTATGGCGGCCAGAAGGAACCGGCGACCACGGTCGGCACCAAGACGTTCCTGTTCGCCAACGAGAAGATGCCGGACGAGGTGGCCTACCGCGTCGTCTCGACGATCTGGAAGAACCTCTCGCAGTTCCAGCGCACCCACTCGCTCCTGAAGTACATGGAGGCCGACACGGTGGGCAAGGGCATGCTGGTGCCGATCCATCCGGGCGCGAAGAAGTTCTATGACGAGCAGGCGATCGCCTACTCGGAAAGCAAGCTGAACTGAACGCGCGGACCGCGCGCGGCGGCGGGGGGTTCGGCCCCGTCCCGCGCGCGGCCGTCCCGCCGCAACACGGACACCGACCGCCATGACCACCACGCAGCACCGGCGCGATCTGCTCGACACGGTGACAGGCGCCCTCGCGATCTCGATGGTCCTGTTCCACCTGGCCGCGGCGTCGCCCTTCCTGCTGATGCCGAACCTGCTGCTCAGGGCCGCGCACCTGCTGTTCGCGCTGGTCATCGGCTTCCTGGTCTATCGCACGCGGTCGGGCCGCGCGGGCGCGGTCGCGGACGGCCTGCTGATCGCGCTTTCCGCCGTGTCGCTCGGCTACATGATCGTCAATCACGAGTCGATCGTCGTACGCCCGCCCTGGACGCAGGCGGCGACCCCGGTCGAACTGTTCGTGGCCTTCGGCACCATCCTCGTCGTGCTGGAACTGACGCGGCGCACGCTCGGCTACACGATCACGGCGCTGTGCGTGTTCTTCATCGCCTATGGCTTCCTCGGCCCCTATCTGCGCCACGTCGACTTCCTGCGCCCGCTGGCGCATCGCGGCGTCGGCATCGACCAGTTCGTCGACCAGATGTACTTCAGCTTCGAGGGCATCTTCGGCACCGCGCTCGGCGTCTCGACGGAGTTCATCTTCCTGTTCGTCGTCTTCGGCGCCCTGCTGCAGGCCATCGGCGGCGGCGATTTCTTCATCAACCTGACGCGCGCGGCCACGGGCCGCAGCCGCGGCGGCCCCGCGAAAATGGCGGTGGTCGCGAGCGCGCTCATGGGGTCGATGTCGGGAAGCTCGGTCGCGAACGTCGCCACGACCGGCGCGCTGACCATCCCGATGATGAAGCGGCTCGGCTACAAGAAGGAGTTCGCCGGCGCGGTCGAGGCGGTCGCCTCCACCGGCGGCCAGATCATGCCGCCGATCATGGGGGCGGCGGCCTTCCTGATGGCGGCGATCCTGGGCATCGAGTACCTGGACGTCGCCAAGGCCGCGGCGCTGCCCGCCATCCTCTATTTCATCGCGCTGTTCGTCGCCGTGCACTGGGAGGCGCTGAAGCGCGACCTGCAGCCCATGGAGGCGACGGAGCCCGGCGCCACGCGGCGCGCGCTGGCGAGCGGCTGGACCTATCTGATCCCGCTGGTCGTGCTGGTCACGCTGCTGGTCCAGGGATACACGCCCGCCTATTGCGCCTTCTTCGGGGTGACGCTGACGCTGGCGATCCCCTTCGTGCGGCGCAGCACCTTCGTGTCGCTGCCCACACTCGCGGGCGGGATGCGGGCAGGCGCGGAGGCCGCCGTGGTCGTCGCCATCGCCTGCGCGTCCGCCGGGATCATCGTCGGCATCGTGCAGATCTCCGGCCTCGGCTTCCGGTTCTCAAGCCTCGTCGTCGGCTTCGCCGGCGGCTCCCTGCCCATCGCGCTGATTCTCGCCATGATCGCGGCCTTCGTGTTCGGCATGGGGATGCCGACGACGCCCGCCTACATCATCCAGGCGACGCTGGTGGCGCCCGCGCTGATCGACCTGGGCGCCGATCCGCTGGGCGCGCATCTCTTCGTCTTCTACTATGCGGTGCTGGGCCAGATCACGCCGCCGGTGGCGGTCTCCGCCTATGCCGCCGCGCCCATTGCGGGGGCGAGCGCGGCCACGGTGGGCTGGCGGGCGTTCGCGCTGGGCATCCCCGTCTACATCATCCCCTTCCTGTTCGTCGCCAATCCCGAGCTTCTGCTGCAATCCTTCGACTGGGCGCTGATCCCGACGCTCGCCCGGTGCGGGATCTCCATCGTCTGCCTCGCCATCGCCGTGGTCGGCTGGATGGGCGGGCGCGCCCTGCCCTGGTACGGCCGCGCCAGCCTGTTCGCGGCGGCCTGCCTGATGGTCGCCCCGATCCTCGTCGCCGATGCCGCCGCGGTGGCGCTGATCGCCGCGACATGGGCCCTGCAGAGGCGCCTCGCACAAGGAGCAGCCGCATGACCCTGGAGACCCGCGCCGCCCCCTCCCGCGCCGCCCCCTCCCGCGCCGCAGAGGCGCTCGCCGCAGCGGGCCTCGACCTGCCCGAACCGCACGTGACGGAGTTCGACTACATCCCCGTCGCGGTGCACGGGACGACCGCCTACCTCGCCGGGCAGATCCCCAAGACCGGCGCGAACGACCTGCTGCATGCGGGCCGCGTCGGCGCGGAGGTGACCGCGGAGCAGGCGTTCGAGGCCGCGCGCCTCGCCGCCCTGCAGGGGCTGGCCTGGATCGACGCGCGCGCCGGCGGCCTCGACAATGTCGAGCGCGTGCTGCGCATGGACGTGTTCGTCGCCGCCGACGAGGGCTTCCGCGACATCTCGCGGGTCGCAGACGCCGCCTCGCGCGTGCTCATCCACGCCTTCGGGGAGGCGGGGCGGCACCCGCGCTCGGTGCTGGGGGTGAGCCAGTTGCCGCGCAGCGCGCCGGTGCTCCTCGAGATGACGGTCGCCCTGCGCAAGCCCGTCGCGGCCCAGACCCGCTGACCCAATCCGATCCCGGAGGACTTACGCCTTGAGTTTCGCTTCCCCCCTCATCGTCGACGGACTTCAATACAGCCGCTGGTCGGAGGAGATCTTTCGCCAGATGAACGCGGGCGGCGTCGCGGCGGTGCACGTGACGATCTGCTATCACGAGAACTTCCGCGAGACCGTCGCCAACATCTCCGCCTGGAACCGGCGGTTCGAGGATCACGGCGACCTGATCTTCCACGGCCGCACCGCCGACGACGTGCGCCGGGCCCATGCGGAGGGACGCACGGCGATCTTCTTCGGCCTGCAGAACTGCTCCCCCATCGAGGACGACATCGGTCTGGTGGAGGTGCTGCACACGCTGGGCATCCGCTTCATGCAGCTCAGCTACAACAACCAGAGCCTGCTCGCGACCGGCTGCTACGAGGCCGACGATCCGGGCATCACCCGGATGGGGCGGCAGGTCATCGCGGAGATGAACCGGGTCGGGCTGGTCGTCGACATGAGCCATTCCGCCGAACGCTCGACGCTGGAGGCGATCGACCTGTCGGCGCGGCCCATCGCCATCACGCACGCCAACCCGGCCGCCTGGCACCCGGCGCTGCGCAACAAGCCGGACCACGTGCTGAAGGCGCTGGCGGCGCGGGGCGGGATGCTGGGCTTCTCGCTCTATCCGCATCACCTGCGCGGCAAGTCGGACTGCACGCTGGCCCAGTTCTGCGAGATGGTCGCACGCACCGCCGACCTGATGGGCGTCGGGAACATCGGGATCGGCAGCGACCTGTGCCAGGACCAGCCCGACAGCGTCGTCGAATGGATGCGCAACGGCCGCTGGTCGCGCGAGCGCGACTATGGCGAGGGCTCGGCGGCCAATGCGGGCTTCCCGCCGCAACCCGGCTGGTTCCGCGACAACCGCGACCATAGGGGCATCGCGGACGGGCTGAAGGCCGTCGGTTTCGAGGACGCGGACGTCGCCCGGATCATGGGTGGCAACTGGGTCGACTTCTTCGAGCGGTCGTTCGGGCCGCAATAACGGACGGAGGACCGGCACATGAGCGGCACCATCACCATGACGGCCTCGGAGGTCGAGGAGCTGGCGTCCGGCGCGCTGGTCGCGGCGGGCACGCGGGAGGCGTCTGCGCGCGCGCTGGCCCGCGCCGTCGCGGCCGCCGAGCGGGAAGGCATCCGCAGCCACGGCCTGATGTACGTTCCGACCTATTGCGAGCACGTGACCTGCGGCAAGGTCGACGGACAGGCGGTGCCGGACGTGGCGAAGACCGCGCCCGGCGCGCTGCGCGCCGACGCGCGCAACGGCTTCGCCCATCCGGCCATCGAGGCGGGGTTCGAAGAGCTTGTCCCGCTGGCCCGCAGCCAGGGGGTCGCGGCGCTGTCGGTCCACAACTCCTACAATTGCGGGGTGCTCGGCTACCACGCGGCGCGGCTGGCGGAGGCGGGCCTCGTGGGCCTCGGCTTCACCAATGCGCCGGCGTCCATCGCGCCCGCGGGCGGCCGCAAGCCCGTGGTGGGGACCAACCCGTTCGCGCTGGCCGTGCCGGGCGACGGCGCGCCCGCGCTGCTGATCGACCAGAGCGCAAGCGTGATCGCGAAAAGCGAGCTGATGGTGCGGGCGCGCACGGGCGAGCCGATCCCGCTGGGCTGGGCGCTCGGCCCCGACGGGGAGCCGACGACCGACCCCGCCGCCGGCCTGAAGGGCACGATGGCGCCGAGCGGCGGCTACAAGGGCTTCGGCGTGGGCCTGCTGGTGGAGGTGATGGCGGCGGCGCTTTCCGGCGCGAACCTCGGCATCCATGCGAGCCCGTTCTCCGGCACCGCCGGGGGGCCGCCGGGCACCGGCCAGTTCTTCCTGGCGATCTCGCCGGCGGCGTTCGCGGGCGATGGTTTCGGTCCCCGCATCGCGGACCTGTGCGCCGCCATCACGGCGCAGGAGGGCGCGCACCTGCCGGGCCAGCGGCGCGCCGCCAACAGGGCGCGGTCGGACGCGGACGGCATTCCCGTCCCCGCCGACCTGCACGCGCGCATCGCCGGGCTGGCCGGGGGCGCGTAACGCGTCCGGGCTTCAGCCCATCCGCTCGGACGCGTAGGCGCCGGGCGAGGCCGGGAACACCACGGTCTTCTTGCCGTTCAGGAACACCCTGTGCTGGATGTGCGCATGAACGGCGCGCGCCAGCACCTGGGATTCCACGTCCCGGCCCAGGCTGACATAGTCCGCCGCGTTCTGCGCGTGGGTGACGCGCACGGTGTCCTGCTCGATGATCGGCCCCTCGTCGAGGTCGGTCGTCACATAGTGCGAGGTCGCGCCGATCAGCTTCACGCCGCGCTCGAACGCCTGCTTGTAGGGGTTGGCGCCCTTGAAGCTCGGCAGGAAGGAGTGGTGGATGTTGATGATCCGCCCGGCCATGCGCGTGCACATCTCCTCCGACAGCACCTGCATGTAGCGGGCGAGCACGACGAGGTCCGCTCCCGTCTCCTCGATGATGGCCATCTGCGCGGCCTCGGCCTGCGCCTTGGTCTCCCGGGTCACGCGCACATAGTGGAACGGCAGGTCGTGGTTCACCACCGCCTTCTGATAGTCCATGTGGTTGGAGATGACCGCCACGATGTCGACCGGCAGCGCCCCGATGCGCCAGCGGTAGAGCAGGTCGTTCAGGCAATGGCCGAAGCGCGAGACCATGATGCAGACCTTGGGCCGTTCCGCCTGGTCGTGGAAGCTGAACTCCATGCCGAAGGGGTCCGCCACCGGGGCGAAGCCGCCGCGCAGACGCTCCAGCGTGGCGCCGGTCTCGCTCACGAAGCTGACGCGCATGAAGAAATTGCCGGTCTCGGCGTCGTCGAACTGCTGGCTGTCGGTGATGTTGCAGCCGTGCTCGGCGAGATAGGTGGAGATCGCGGCGACGATCCCGCGGGTCGAGCGGCAGCGGACGGTGAGGGTCGAGGCGGTCATGCGGAAGGGTCTCCGGATGCGGGGTCAGGCAATGCTCGTGGCGGCTGCGATCAGCGCGTGGTGCAGCGAAGCGGCGGCGGACCGCGGCCCGAGGACGAGGTAGCGGCGCGCCGGCACCTCGCAGAGCAAGACGCACCCCAGGTGCTCGACGAGGGTGCGGGAGGCGGCGTGCGCGGCCATGCGCGCGGCGTCGAGATTGCAGAGCCGCGCCAGCAACTCCGCAACCGTTTCGCCGTCGACCGCGAAGGCGGCCCAGGCGTCGCCCTGGTCGGTGACGGAGGCGGAGCCGTCCACGGCGGCCTTCACCCGGGCGGCAAGGTTCGCGTGCTCCGCGCCGCGCCCGTGCAGCATCCATTGGCCGGGGCCGGTCCAGAAGGCGCGGTCCGCACCTTCCCCCGGTCCCGGCAAGGGGTGGCCGAGAAATGCCTCGGCTGCCTGGGGCAGCGTGTCCGCCCGCCCCGCGCGCGCAGCGAGCGAGACGAGCGCGAGGTCCGCGACCTCCGCAATGGAGATCGCGCCGATGCGGTCGATGCGCGGCGAAGTACCGCCCAGCGGCATGAGGGGGACAAGGCCGGGATCAGACACGCAGGCGCCCTCCGTCCGGGTCGATGAAATGCGGCGAGGTCACGCGCACGGCCACCTCGCTGTCCGACAGGGGATCGACGGCGCGGACCGTTTCCCCGTGGCGGGCGTCGCCGCGCTTCAGGAACGCCAGCGCGATCGCGTGGCCCATGTGCGGCGAATGGCAGGCCGAGGTGATCCAGCCCTCGTCGTGTTCCGCCGACACGGGGCGGCCCTCCGCGATCAGGTGCGCGCCCGCGCGCAAGCCGTGCGCGGGATCGGCGGGGACCAGCCCGACGAGGCGCAGTCCATCCTCGCGCGAAAGCTCCGCCCGGCGCGAGAGCACCGCGCCGATGCTGTCCTTGGCGGCGGAGACCATGCGCCCCATGCCGAGGTGGGCGGCGGTTGTCTGGCCGTTCAGCTCGTTGCCCGCAGGGTGCCCCTTCTCGATCCGCAGGACGCCCAGCGCCTCGGTCCCGTAGGGCGCGACGCCGAGATCTTCGCCCGCGGCCATCAGCCGCCGGATCAGCGCGTCGCCATAGCGCGACGGCACCGCGATCTCGTAGGCAAGCTCTCCCGAGAAGGAGATGCGGAAAAGCCGGGCGGGCAGCCCGCCGCACACGGTCACCTCGCCGCAGGCCATGAAGGGAAAGGCTTCGTTGGAGATGTCGTGCGCCGGGTCCACGATGCGGCGCAGCAGGTCGCGCGACCGGGGTCCGGCGACCGCGTATTGCGCCCAGGCGTCCGTGATCGAGACGAGCTGGACGTCGAGCCCCGGCCAAAGGCACTGGCGGCAGAACTCCATGTGCCGGAAGACGGGGACCGCGTTCGCCGTCGTGGTCGTCACCACGAAACGATCGTCGGCGAGGCGGGCGGCGGTGCCGTCGTCCATCGCCATGCCGTCCTCGCGCAGCATCAGGCCGTAGCGCGTGCGCCCCACGGGCAGTTTCGCAAAGCCGTTGCAATAGATGCGGTTGAGGAATTCGGCGGCGTCCGTGCCCTGCACGTCGATCTTGCCGAGCGTGGTCACATCGCAGACGCCCACCGCGCGGCGCACGGTCAGCGCCTCGCGGTCGACGCTCTCGCGCCAATGGGTCTCCCCCGCCCTCGGGAAATACTGGGCGCGCATCCAGAGGCCCGCCTCGGTGAAGACCGCCCCCTGCTCCGCGGCCCAGGCGTGGCTGGGGGTCAGGCGGCGGGGCCGGAACTCCCGCCCGCGCGACCGGCCCGCCAGCGCGCCGATGGTCACGGGCGTATAGGGCGGACGGAACACCGTGGTGCCGACCTCCGGGATCGTCTTGCCCTCGAGCGCCGCCATGATGGCGAGCGCGCCGAGGTTCGCCGTCTTGCCCTGGTCGGTCGCCATCCCCAGCGTTGTATAGCGTTTCAGGTGCTCGACCGAACGGAAGCCCTCCCGGTGGGCAAGGCGCACGTCCTTCACGGTCACGTCGTTCTGCAGGTCGAGCCAGGCGCGCCCCTCGCCTTCGCCCACGTGCCAGAACGCCGCCTGCCGGACCGGCGCGTCCTCCGCCAAGGGAAGCGGGGCGGGCGTGCAGCGCAGGCCGAGATCGCGGAGCGCCTGCGCCGCCCCTTCCGCGCCCGTGGCGAGCGCGCCGTGCGTGGAGAAGACGCCGGCTGCCGCGCCCGCGACGGCCATGCCGGGCGGCAGATCCGGGCCGGGCACGAAGGCCGAGACGGTCTCGTCCCACTTTGGCCGCCCGCGCTGGTGGCAGGTCAGGTGCACATTGGGGTTCCAGCCGCCGGAGACGGCGAGCGTGTCGCAGGCGAGCGCGCGCGTGCTGCCGTCGGCGCGGCGCACGGCAATTCCACGCAAACCGAGGCGGCCCCGCGTGCCGGTGACGGTGGCGCCCGCCAGAACCTCGCAACCCGCATGGGAGGGCGCGTCCGCGCGCGGGTCGATGATGGCCGCGACGGGCACGCCTTGCGCCAGCAGGTCGCTCGCCGTGCGGTGCCCGTCGTCGCAGGCCGCGAATACCGCGACCGACCGGCCCGGCGCGGCGGCCCAGCGGTTGACATAGGCGCGCACCGCGCCCGCCAGCATCACGCCGGGGCGGTCGTTGTCCGGGAAGG
>JAJLJT010000030.1:0-3666 GCA_033844555.1 Alphaproteobacteria bacterium
TGGTCGACCGGCTCGTCGGGCTGGAGGTCAGGCGCACCATCTACGCCGGCCAGCCGGTGCATCCCGCCGACCTCGGCCCGCCGACGCTGGTCGAGCGCAACGCCATCGTCGAGGTGCGCTACATCGCCGGCGCGCTGCAGATCCGGACCGAGGGCCGCGCCCTCGATTCCGGCGGCGCGGGCGACCTCGTCCGCGTCATGAACCTGTCCTCGCGCGCGACCGTCACGGCGCGCGTCGTCGGCCCCTCCCGCCTCGAGGTGACTCCATGAAGCGCGCTCTTCTCCTGACCCTCGGCATGCTGACATTGTCGGCCTGCGCCGACCGGCTCGATCATCTGGGCAAGCCGCCGTCGATGACGGCGCCCGGCGCGCCGCGCATCGCAGTGCCCGCGCCGCAACCCGCCGTGCTGCCGCAGCAGCAGGCCGAGAGGGTCTATCCCGAACGCGCCATCGCGCGCTCCCAGCCGACGGCGGGGTCGCTGTGGCGCACGGCGACCTCGGACTCGCTGTTTTCCGACCATCGCGCGCGGCGCGTGGGCGACATGCTGACCGTCGTGATCGAGATCGACGACGAGGCGAAGATCCGCAACCGCACGACGCGGGCGCGGTCGGGCTCGGAATCGGTGAGCGTCCCGAACCTGCTCGGCATCGAGACGCTGGCGCCCAAGGTGCTGCCGGGCGGCGCGGGCCTCGCCCCCGCCGTCGACCTCGGCGCCGACAGTGCCTCCTCCGGCGACGGCGCCGTCACCCGCAACGAGGAGATCACGCTGCGCATCGCCGCGACCGTCACCGACGTGCTGCCGAACGGAAACCTCATCATCCAGGGCAGCCAGGAGGTGCGCGTGAACTACGAGCTGCGCGACCTGCAGATCGCCGGGATCGTGCGGCCCTCCGACATCTCGCGGAAGAACACGATCACCTATGACCGCATCGCCGAGGCGCGCATCGCCTATGGCGGGCGCGGCCAGATCGACGACCTGCAGCAGCCGCGCTACGGCCAGCAGGTGCTCGACATGATCCTGCCGTTCTGAGGGCGGACGCACGCATGAAAAGCATCCTGTTGATTGCCGGTCTGAGTATTGCGGGCGCGCTTGGCGGCGCGGTGGCGGGGCAGATGCTGCGCCCGCCGCCTGCGCCCGCCGCGGGCGGCCACGCGGCCGCGCCGGAAAGCCACGCCGAGACCGCCGCCGTGGCGGGGGAGGCGCCGGCCGGCCCGGCGGAACCGGCGGGCGAATTCGTCAAGCTGAACCGTCAGTTCATCGTGCCGCTCGCCCGCGACGGCTATGTGCGGGGACACGTGATCGCCGAAATTCACCTGGAAATGGCGCCCGGCACCTCGCAAAAGGTGTTCGACATCGAACCCAAGCTGCGCGACGCCTTTCTCACGCGTCTCTACGGGCTGGCCGGAGAAGGGGCGTTCGACGGCGACCTCGCCCGCAGCGGGGCATTGGGGCGCATGCGCGACGGGCTGACGCAGGATGCGCAGACGCTGCTTGGCGCCGACGTGCGCCGGGTGCTCGTCGCCGACCTGATGCGCCAGGATTTCTGAACGCCGCATTCGCGACTCCGGAATGCAGAAAAGGGGCCGGCCGGCCCCTTTTTCGTTGCTCCGCCCAAGGCTTGGGGAGGTCAGGACAGCGAGAGGATATCGCCCAGCGCGACCTCCGCGCCCGTGTCGAGGCGCAGGCGCGGCTCCCCGCCCTCCACCGAAACTGCCGAAACGCGCGAGACGGTCCGGGTCGCGACCGTCTCCACCTCGCCCTCGGGACGGGCGGCGCGCACCGCGATCTCGTAGATGCCCGGCTCGGCCGGCTTGCCGTCGATCAGGCCATCCCATTCCGCGGTCTGGGTGCCGGCGGTCGCGGGCACCGCGAAGGTCGCGACCGTCGTGCCCTTGGCGTTGCGCACCTCCGCCGCCGCAGCCACCGCTGTCGCACCCGGGTCGTAGGTGACGGCGACCGGGGTCTCGCCGTCGAAGGCGACCTTGCCCCCAGCCACCTCGACGGAACGGTCGAGATAGCTCGCCGCGCGGTCGAGCGCATTGCCCGACAGCGACTGGACGAGCTGGTCGAGGCGGGTGTTGGTGCCGATCTGCTGCTCGACTGCGGCGAAGCTCGCAAGCTGGGCCACGAACTCCGTCGATTCCAGCGGCTGCAACGGGTCCTGGTTGCGCAGCTGCGTCGTGAGCAGCTTGAGGAAGCTCTCGAAGTCGGCGGCAGCCTTGGCCGCACGCGAGGTCGCGTCGGCGGCCTGCGCCTCTTCTTCCGACTTCGCCAGTTCGGGCGTGGCGGCCGCCTTGGCGGCGACGCCTGTCTTGCTCGTGGCGGCGGGCTTCGCCGCGGCGGCCGGGTCGATACTGGTGCCGAAGGCCATTGAGGGGATCTCCTTCTGGAGCGTTGGGGCCGGAATGCCGGCGGAAATCAGAGTCTCAGGTCGACGCGGCCGTCCGCGCCGGTGCCGGACCAGAGACCGTCCGCCATGCCGGCGAGAAGCGGGACGATCCCGCGCGTTTCGGGCGCGGTCACATCCGCCTCGCCCCCGCGCGCGGCGAGAAGCGCATCCGCCCCTTCGTCGCGGCCACGCTGGCCGAAGCTGAGGTCGGCGTTGCCAAGGTCGATCCCCGCTTCGGACATGAGCTTCTCGAGGTCCGCCGAATGACGGCGCAGCAGGTCGAGCGTCTCGGGCCGCTCGGCCAGCACGACGATGCGCGGCCGTTCGGTGCCAAGCTCCATGCGCACCTCGACGTGGCCAAGCTCGGGCGGGTCCATCTCGACCGTCACGCGGCCCTGGGCGCCGAGCGACACCGCCGCGGCGGCGATCGGCTGCAGCATGGGCGCGGTTGCCGGCATCGCGGCAGGCGCGGGCGCAGCGGCCGGCGGGGCCGCATGGCTGGAAGACGGACCGGAAACGGCTATCGTGGCGCTTGCATCGCCACCGGTGGAGACGCCGGGGCCCGCATCGCCCATCGCCTGGGCGAGACCTGCGGCGGCAGCGGGCGTCTTCACACCGGCCTCGACGGCGCGCACCTCTCCCGGCGCCGCGGCATCCACGGCGGTCGCCGGGGTCGTGGCGGCCGTGCCGGTCCGCACCGGGGTTTCGGCGAGGTTCGCCGCCTCCGCTTCGGCAGGCAGGCCGTCTGCATCGGTGGCAGGTGCCGGGGCCGCAGATGCAGCGGCCAGGGGGTGCTGCTGCGACGCCGGCGGCGTCTCCGCGGACGCCGAATCGGCGGCGGTTTCCGCGCCTTCCCCCCCACCGGCATCGGGATCGGCATCGGGATCGCGCAAGGCGTGGTCAGCGAGGTCCGCGTCTGCCGCCTTCGCTGTGACTGGGGATGCTGCCTCCTCCGTCGCAGGCTCGGCGGCAACGGCCTCCACGGCGGCGTCCGCAACTGTGTCCGCAGCCGGCACGGCAACCGCAGCCTGGGGCGTGCCCTCGGCGGCTAGCGCCCCGGCGGGCGCTGCGTCAGGGATTCCGGCTTGGTCCTTGGCGTCGGCCGCTGCGGCGGCGCAGGCGCATCCGTCCCGCCCCGGTTCGCGGTTCTCCCGCGAAGCGCCGGGTGCCTGCTCGGCCGCCTGCGCCTTCGCCGCGTCCTGGGGATCGTTCTGCGTATCGTGTTCGCGCGCGCGGGCGAACTCCTTGCCGAAGTCGCTGCTCCGTCCGGGGACGG
>JAJLJT010000031.1:0-6213 GCA_033844555.1 Alphaproteobacteria bacterium
CCCAGGGCGCGGTGGCGGAGCAGATGGTCGGCGAGGACCAGCGCGAGCATCGCCTCCCCCACCGGCACGGCGCGGATGCCGACGCACGGGTCGTGGCGGCCTTTCGTGACGATCTCCGTCTCCTGCCCGAAGCGGTCGAGCGTGCGGCGCGGCGTCAGGATGCTCGACGTCGGCTTCACCGCGAAGCGCGCCACCACCTCCTGCCCCGTCGAGATGCCGCCCAGGATGCCGCCCGCGTGGTTCGCGAGGAATTCGGCCGCGCCGTCCGGACCTTTCCGCATCTCGTCGGCGTTTTCCTCCCCCGTCAGCGCGGCGCTGGCGAAGCCCGCCCCGATCTCCACGCCCTTGACCGCGTTGATGGACATGAGGGCCGCCGCGAGGTCGCTGTCGAGCTTGCCGTAGACCGGCGCGCCCAGCCCCGCCGGAACGCCCATCGCCCGAACCTCGATCACCGCGCCGACCGACGATCCGGCCTTGCGGATGCGGTCGAGGTCGTGCGCCCACGCCTGCGCCGTTTCCGCGTCCGGGCAGAAGAACGGGTTTTCCCCGACCTGCTCCCAGTCCCAGCGTTCGGGGTCGATGCCGCGCGCGCCCATCTGGACCATCGCGCCGCGCACCTCCATCCCCGCCGCCGCGATCACCTTGCGCGCGACCGCGCCCGCCGCGACGCGGGCCGCGGTTTCCCGCGCGCTCGACCGTCCGCCGCCGCGCGGGTCGCGCAGCCCGTACTTCGCCCAATAGGTGTAGTCCGCGTGGCCCGGGCGGAACTTGTCGGCGATGTCGCCATAGTCCTTCGAGCGCTGGTCCGTGTTCTCGATCATCAGCGAGACCGGCGTGCCCGTCGTCACCCCCTCGTAGGTACCCGAGAGGATCCGCACCCGGTCCGGCTCCCGCCGCTGCGTGGTGTAGCGCGACTGGCCCGGCCTGCGCCGGTCGAGCCAGGGCTGGATGTCGTCTTCCGTCAGCGCGATGCCGGGCGGGCATCCGTCGACGACGCAGCCGAGCGCGGGCCCGTGGCTCTCGCCCCAGGTCGTCATGCGGAACAGGTGGCCGAAGCTGTTGTGTGTCATGGCCTTGGGGTTTTAGGCCGCGGCCCGCCCCCCGTCAAAGCCTCTCAGAGTTTCAGCACCAGCTTGCCGAAGTTCTCGCCCGTGTAGAGCATGTTCAGCGTGTCGGGGAAGGCGTCCACGCCCCCCTCGCGCACGTCCTCGCGCATCTTCAGCTTGCCCTCGGCGTGCCACTTGCCGAGGTGGCCGATCGCCTCGCGCATCTGCTTGGCGAAGTCGAACACGATGAAGCCCTGGATCTTCAGCCGGTTGACGAGGATGGAGCGCTGCGCGCCCGCGTCGTAGCCGACCTTGGCCGGGTCCGTTTCGTTGTAGGCCGAGATCAGCCCGCACACCGCGACCCGCCCGAACGTCGCCATGCGGTGCATGACCGCGTTGCCGATCTTGCCGCCGACGTTCTCGAAATACATGTGCACGCGGTCGGGCGTCAGTTCTGCCAGGCGCTTGGCCACGTCTTCCGACTTGTAGTCGATGGCCGCGTCGAACCCCAGCTCCCCGGTGATGTAGCGGCACTTCTCCGCACCCCCCGCGATGCCGATGACGGTCGCGCCGCGCAGCTTGCCGATCTGCCCGACGAGGCTTCCGACCGCGCCCGACGCCGCGGAGACGACCAGCGTCTGCCCCGCCTCCGGGTACAGGATTTCCATCGTTCCGAAATAGGCGGTCCACCCCGGCATGCCGAGGCCGCCCACCCAGCGCTCCATCGGCGCCTGGGCGGGGTCGATCTTGTGCACGAAGGTGCCGTCGCTGACCGCGTGCTCCTGCACGCCGAACAGGCCCATCACCGCGTCGCCGGGGCGGTAGCCGTCGTGGTTGCTCTCCTCCACGATCCCGGCGGCATAGGCGCGCATCACCTCGCCGATCTGGACCGGCGGCACGTAGGACCGCCCCTCCGACATCCAGCCGCGCATCGCGGGGTCGAGCGAGACCGCATGCACCTTCACCCGGAACTCCCCCGGGCCGGGCGTGGGCATGGGCTCGTCGGCGATCTCGAAATTGTCGCGCGTCGTCATTCCGAACGGACGGCTCTTCAGCCGGCAGACACGATTGGTCATGCGGGGTCTCCTTCCTCGCCGCGCCGGTTCCCGGCAGCCGTTTCGAAAAAGCCTAGTGGCAGCGGTGGCCCGCGACCACCGTCATATCCGCATGGCTGGATGTAGAATGACCGCCGCGGCGATGCCGCCTCAGGCGCCCGGCTTGACCACCGAGATGTCGGGCGCGTCCTCGGCCTTCATGCCGACGACGTGATAGCCGCAGTCGACGTGCTGCACCTCGCCCGTCACGCCGGAGCCGAGGTCGGAGAGCAAATACATCCCCGTCTTGCCCACGTCCTCCAGCGTCACCGACCGGCGCAGGGGGGAGTTGTACTCGTTCCACTTCAGGATATAGCGGAAGTCCCCGATGCCGGAGGCCGCGAGCGTCCGGATCGGCCCGGCCGAGATCGCGTTGACGCGGATGTTCTTCGGCCCCAGGTCCATGGCGAGGTAGCGCACGCTCGCCTCCAGCGCCGCCTTGGCCACGCCCATGACATTGTAGTGCGGCATGACCTTTTCGGCGCCGTAATAGGTCAGCGTGACCATCGAGCCGCCCTCGGTCATCAGCTTTTCGGCGCGCTGCGCCACCGCCGTGAACGAATAGCAGCTGACGTTCATCGTGATCGCGAAATTGTCGTAGGTCGTGTCGACGTAGCGGCCGCGCAGCTGGTCCTTGTCGGAATAGGCGATCGCGTGGACGAGGAAGTCCAGACGCCCCCACGTCCTTTCCAGCTCCGCGAACACCGCGTCGACGGATGCCGGGTCGGTCACGTCGCACGGCAGCACCAGCGTCGAGCCGAGCTGTTCGGCCAGCGGGATCACCCGTTTCTTCAGCGCGTCGCCCTGGTAGGTGAAGGCCATCTCCGCGCCTGCCGCCGCGCACGCCTGCGCGATGCCCCAGGCGATCGACTTGTCGTTGGCGACGCCCATGATCAGGCCCCGCTTGCCCTTCATCAGCCCCTGGTCCATCCGCGTGTCACGTCCCCCGTCGTTCCCGGCCGCAGCGATATGCCGAATCGGATCTGCCTCATTCGTGGCCATTGTGCCCGTTCGGCGGGTCGCGGGCATCCTACACAATGCCGGGGTGCGGTCAAACGGGCGCGCCGCCCCGCCCGCGCCCTGGTGCGGGCGGGGTGCGGGCCTCCGGTTCGGCAGAGGGCTTTGTCTCTAGCGCGGCATTCCGCGCCGTTCGGCGGCCTGGATCTCGGCGTCCGACATCAGCGCGCGCAGGTTGGCGAGCGCGGTCACGGCGCGGTTGTAGCCCTGCGCCGCCGCCTCCATCCACAGCGCATAGGCAAACCCGCGATCCTGCGGCACGCCCTCGCCCCGGTTGTAGAGGCGGCCGAGCCAGAACTGCGATTCCGCGTCTCCGGCGCGGGCCAGCCTGCTCCACAGCTCCGCCGCGCGGTTCACGTCGCCGCCGCGATAGGCGCGCAACGCGGCGTCGCGGCCCAGCGACAGCGCGTCGCCCCGGTCCGGGCGCGGCACGACGGCGACCGCGGTTCCGCCCGACGGGGGCGGCGCGTTCACCCGCGATTCCCGCGTCGGCGCGAGGGGCAGCGGGTCGCCCGCCGCGGTGACGCGCGTTTCGTGCGGCGCCGCGCCATTGGGCAGCGGGCCGGGATCGGGCTTGTCGCGCGGCAGGGCGTAGACCGTACTGCCGGCGCGGGCGACCCCCTGGATCGCGTCGCTGTCGTAGCGCGAGGTGAGGAAGCCCTCGTCCGTCTCCCCCGGCTGGATCGTGTCGGGGATCGGCAGGCCGCGGCTCTGCGGGTCCTCCGCGCCCGGCAGGCGCAGCACGCGCATGCCGCCCGGATCCTCGCCCAGCGGCAGGACGCGCGGTGCGCCGCGCACGATATCGGGCGCCTCGGGACGCACTTCGGCGGGCGGCGGCACCATGACCCGCGTCCGGTCGGAGGCCGGGCCTTCCGCCCGCGCCACTTCCTCGGCCTGCGTTGCGGGCCCTGCGCCGGCTGCCGCGGCGAGCGCGCGGGCGATCTCCGTGGCGAGCGTGGGCGTGGGCCGGTCCGGTACGATCTGGGGGGCCTGCGGTCCGGCGGGCACGGGCCGCGCCGCCTGCTGACCGGCGGCGCTTCCGGCAGCGAGCGGACGGTCCGGCGGCGGCGCCTCGCGCAGCGGTGCCGCTCCGATGTCGGCGGCCCGGACAACCGTTCCGGCGGTGACCGGCTGCGCCGCGATGGCGGGGGGCGTCGTGTCGAGCGCGGCGGTCAGCGCGCGTTCGCCGGGCAATGCCGCGGGCGCCGGCCCGCCGGACGATGCCGTGCGCACGCCGCCGCGGGGGGCGCGCGCCTCCGGCGGCGTGATCGCCACCTGGGCGCTTGCGCTGGCGGGTGCGCCGTCGGCGGCGACCAGCGCGCCGGTTCCGGTCCGCGCGGTCAGTTCCACGGGCGCGCGGCGCTCCACGTCGGGCTTGGGCTGCGGCAGCGGCACCGCAAGCTGGCGCGGAAGTTCCTCCGGCGGCTCCAGCCGGCCGATCACCGGCACGTTCTGCATCGTCTGCGCGGGTCCGCGGGCATCGGCGGCGATCCGGTCTGCGAGTGCGGCGATGCGCGGGTCTCCGTGCCCGCCGCCTTCCGATGCCGGCTGCCTGGCAGCCTGGGCAGTGTCGCGCGGTGCGCGGATTTCCGCGGGCGGGGGCGCGGTGGGGGCCGGGGCCTCTTCCCCGGCGAGGCGGGCGGCGAGCTTCGCGATCAGCGGGTCGCCCCCTGCCGCCTCCTCGTCCGGGCCCGGTTCCGCCGCGGCCTGCCGGCGCTCCTCGATCGCGCGGGCGAGCGCGGCGATCTGCGGATCTTCAGGCGGCAGGCGGCCTGCCTGCGCGCGCCCGTCCAGCGCCTCCGCCGGGCCGAGATAGGCGATGCGCGCCCGGGCCTGCTCGTGCCCGTCGCGGGCCGCCAGCCGGTACCAGTCGAGCGCGCGCGCCGCATCCTGCCGCACGCCGAGCCCGTGCTCGTACATCAGCGCGAGATTGTAGCGGCCGAGCGTGTCGCCGCCCCGCGCTGCCTGGTCTAGCAGCACCGCCGCGCGGTCGTAGTCCTTCTCCACGCCCAGGCCGCGGATGTGCATCAGCCCGAGCTGCGTCGCCGCCGACGCCGATCCGTTGTCCGCAGCCTGCGCGAACCACAGCGCCGCCTGCTCCGGCTCGCGGGCGACGCCCTTGCCGGTCAGCCACATGAGGCCGAGATTGTGCTGCGCGGTGGGGTCGCCCGCCCGCGCGAAGGGCAGCCAGATGTCGTAGGCCTTGCGGTAGTCGCCAAGCTCGTAGGCATCGACGCCGCGCGCGAAGCGTTCCGCGCGCTCCGCGGGCGTCAGCAGGTCGAGCGGGCTGCCCCGCACCGCCTGTTCGCGGATGTCGGGCGACTGCTGCGCGTGCGCCGGGGGCAAGCCCGCCAGCGCCAGCGCGCCCATCGCCACGCCCGCCGCCAGCGCCGCCGCCAGGGCGCGGCCGGGGTTCCGCGGATATGTTCTCGACTGCACCATGCTTACGAACTCGCACTCGGGCCGCGCCGGTTCACGCCGGATGAGTTTGCCAGAGGCCCGTAAAGATTGGCTTGCGCTCCACATGGGAAAATTCCCGCAAGAAGCGTGCCATGGCCCGCCACATCAACCTGCAGGAGACCCAGAATGCGAGAGGGCGGCCCCGCGCCCGCGGCAGCCGCCCTTCCCGTTCTGTTCGGCCGGGCCGGGCGGTCTGCCCGGTCCGTCGCGCCCGCGCGTCAGTTGTTGACGACGCGCCAGGTTCCGTCCGGCTCGCGGCAGGCCGTGCCCTTGGCGGTTTCGCGGCGGCCGTCGATATAGACGGACTGCGTGTACTCGCGGCAATCGTAGCCTTGCGCCGACTTGTACGACGGTCCGGGCGTCACCTGGCCCGAATGGCCCGAATCCGGGTTGCGCCAGCTCACCGGCTCGTAGGAGCGGCCGTTCTCCAGCGCGTCGTAGGTCGTGCGCTGGGCAAGCAGCCGGTCCTGCTGGTCGAGGTTCCGGCCGATCTGCTGGCCGAGATAGGCGCCCGCGATGGTGCCGAGCGCGGTCGCCGCGATCCGGCCCGAGCCGCCGCCGATCGCCTGGCCGGCCAGCGCGCCGCCGGCAGCGCC
>JAJLJT010000032.1:0-4841 GCA_033844555.1 Alphaproteobacteria bacterium
GAGACCTCCGGCAGATGCCCGCGGGCCAGCGCGGCGCGCGTCGGCTCATGCGCGATCTCGAACGCCGTTGCGCCGACACGGCGCAGGAACGGGATCTGGTCGAGCAGGATGTCCCCTGTCGCCCGGATCTCGCCCCGGAAACCGTGGCGGTCGCGCAGCAGCCTTATCGTCGAATAGCCCCGCCCGTCGCTGAATTTCGGGAAGCGGACGGCAATCATGTCGAAATGGGCAAGGTGAGGCAGGATCGCGTCGAGGGGTGCGCCGCCATCGATCTCCACCGCCACCGGTCCCACACGCGCACGCAGGTTCTCCGCCTCCTCCGACCAGCGGCCATGAGAGAGGAGAATTGCACCGTCGGACGGCACCTGTGCGTCATCGGCCAGGCGCATCCATACGTCGCGCACGAATGCACCGCCCCGGAAAAGCGTCATCACAGTCTCCTCCTCCCGCTCCGGCGCCCGCCGTGCGGCCGGCGCCAGATGAATGCCGCACTCGATCTTTCCGCGCCCGCGCCATCGCCCCGCACGGGGGTCCTCGCCATCCGCCACCCGGCTCGTGCAGGGCATGCAGCCGATGGACAGATATCCATCCGAAACAAGCGGGTGCGCCGGCAGGCCGCGCTCGCGGATGAAGCGCGCGACATCCCCCGGCGTCCAGTCCGCCAGCGGATTGACCTTGATATGCCGGCCGTCGCTCTCGAACGCCTGAAGCCCGGCGCGGGAGGACGCCTGGAAGCGCTTGCGACCCGTAATCCAGGCATCGAACCCGGCGAGCGCGCGGTCCAGCGGCGCGACCTTCCGCAGCGCGCAGCACGCGTCCGGATCGTGTAACCATAGCGCCCCGTCCGGGTCGGCCTTTGCCGCCGCGCCGGCATCCGGCTCGATGCTGCGCACATCCGTCAAGCCGAGGCGCGCCACCAGCGCATCGCGGTACCGCAGGGTCTCGCCGAACAGCTTGCCCGTATCGATAAAGACGACAGGCGTCGCGCGGTCGACCTCCGCCACGAGAGCGAGGAGCACCGCAGACTCCGCACCGAAACTCGAGACAAGGGCGATACGCCCCTGAAAATGCCGCAGGATCGCCGCGCGCAAGATCTGCTCCGCGCTCGCCCCGTCGTGAGCCAGCGCCAACCCGCTCGCCATGCGCACGAGTTCCGCCGAGCCCGTCCGAACAGCCTCAAGCCCCGCCATAGAGCGCCTCCTTGAACGGCTTGTGGCCGACGCGCCTCACGGCGTCCAGGAAGCTCTCGCCCGGGTCCGCACGCAGGCCGATGTAGGTATCGACAAGGGTTTCCACCGCGCCCGCGATCTCCTCCGGGCCGAAACCCGGCCCGAGAATCTGGCCCACGGCCGCGCTCTGGTCCGGCGCCCCGCCGAGGGTCACCTGGTAGAGTTCCTGCCCCTTGCGCTCCACACCGAGGATCCCGATCGCGCCCACGTGATGGTGACCGCAGGCGTTGATGCAGCCCGATATCTTGATCCGCAGATCGCCGACCTCAGCCTCGCGCGCCCGGTCGGCGAAACGCGCCTGGATCTTCTGCGCCACGGGGATCGAGCGCGCGTTCGCAAGCGCGCAATAGTCGAGGCCCGGGCACGCCACGATGTCCGTCACGAGACCGACGTTCGCCGCCGCGAGGCCGGCGGCCGCGAGGCCATCGAAGACGGAGCCCAGGCGATCGCGCGGCACATGCGGAAGGACGAGGTTCTGCTCGTGGCTGACCCGGATCTCGTCATAGGCGTGCGCCTCCGCCAGGTCCGCCACCGCTTCCATCTGCGCGGCGGTCGCATCGCCCGGCACCGCGCCCTGACCCTTGAGCGAGACGGTCACGCTGACATGGCCGGGATGGCGGTGCGGATGCAGGTTGCGCGCGAGGAAGGCCGCGAACGCCGGATCCCGTTGCGCCCGGCGGTCCAGCGACGCCTCCACCGCCGGAACGTCGACCGCCCGCCAGGCGGGAGGCGCGAAATAGGCACGGATGCGCGCGATCTCTTCAGGCGCGAGCGCGAGCGCGCCGCCGCGGATTGCGTTCCACTCCGCCTCGATCTCGCGCGTCAGATCCTCCGCGCCCGTTTCGTGCACGAGGATCTTGATACGCGCCTTGTACTTGTTGTCCCGGCGGCCGGAGAGATTGTAGACCCGCAGGATCGCCTCAAGATAGGAAAGCAGGTCAGATTCCGGAAGAAAGTCCCGGATTTTCTTGGCAATCATCGGTGTGCGGCCAAGGCCACCGCCGACCCAGACCTCGAAGCCGTGCGCCCCGTCGGCTGCGCGCTTGAGCGCAAGCCCGATGTCGTGGAAACGGATCGCCGCGCGGTCCTGCGGCGCCGCCGATACCGCGATCTTGAACTTGCGCGGGAGGAAGGAGAATTCCGGGTGCAGGGACGACCATTGCCGGATGATCTCCGCGTATGGGCGCGGATCGGCCACCTCGTCGGCCGCAGCGCCCGCAAAGTGGTCCGCCGTGACATTGCGGATGCAGTTGCCGGAGGTCTGGATGGCGTGCATCTCGACATCGGCCAGCTCGTCGAGGATATCGGGCACGTCCGCCAGGCGCGGCCAGTTGAACTGGATGTTCTGGCGCGTCGTGAAATGGCCGTAGCCGCGGTCGTAGACGCGCGCGATGCGTGCAAGCTTGCGCATCTGGCGGGCGTTGAGCGTGCCATAGGGCACGGCAACCCTGAGCATGTAGGCATGAAGCTGAAGATAGAGGCCGTTCATCAGGCGCAGCGGCTTGAACTGCTCTTCGGTCAGGCTGCCGTCGAGGCGCCGCTCGACCTGGTCGCGGAACTGGGCCACGCGCTCGGCCACGAAGCGATGATCGAACTCGTCATAGCGGTACATGGAGCGTGATCTCCGGCAGTCAGAAGGGTCAGAGCGCGTTGCCGGCGGTCGGCAGGCCGGTCGCGCGGATCCGCTCCCGCAGGCGGACGGGCGTCACGCCGTCGGGCCCCAGGTCGACGAGATAGAGGTCGACGATCCGGTTCGCGGCGACATCGGCTTCCGCCACCGCATGGGCCTCCCTCGCGGCGTCCTTGTCCGCGAAAACCGCCGCCTCGCCCATCGCTTCCGACCACGTGCCGGCGGGGGTGCGGAACACGGCGCGGCCGTCGCGCAGGCGCTGGGCCGTCAGGATCTGCGTCATCGTTCCCCCCTCCCGTCTCAGGCGGCCACAGCGGGCGTTGCCATGGCCAAGGGCTCGGCATGGCCCAGGCGCCCGGCCAGAGCCTCTCCGATCAGGATCAGCACCGGACCGCCGAGGTCGCCGCGGGCCGCAAGCGCCGGCAGATCGGCCAGCACGCCGCCGAGCAGGCGCATCTGAGGGCGGCTCGCGTTCTCGATCGCCGCAACCGGGGTCCGTTCCGGAAGACCGGCATCGCGCAGGCGCCGGGCCGCCTCCCCCGCGACCGTCTTGCCCATGTAGACGGCAATCGTCGCGCCCTGCCCGACCAGCGCGGGCCATGGCGCGGCGTCCGTGCCGCCAGCACCGTGCCCAGTGACGAACACGAGGCTCGATGCCACGCCGCGCAACGTGAGGGGCAGCGCGGCCTCCGCCGCGGCAGCCAGCGCCGACGTGACACCCGGCACGATCTCGTAGCCGATGCCGGCGGCCTCGAGCGCGGCGATTTCCTCGCCCGCGCGCCCATAGACCATCGGATCGCCTCCCTTCAGGCGCACCACGCGCGCGCCTTCGCGGGCATGGGCGACGATGAGGGCGTCGATCTCCTCCTGCTTCGGAGACGGCCGCCCCTTGCGCTTGCCGGCGAAGATGCGCACGGCATCGCGCCGCCCCATCGCGACCACCTCGTCCGGCACGAGACTGTCGTGCACGATCACGTCTGCCGCCTGAAGCACCCGTTGGGCGCGCAGCGTCAGGAGGTCGGCCGCCCCGGGTCCCGCCCCCACCAGCCAGACGAAACCGGGCTCCGGACCGGTGCGGTTCAGCGCGGAGAGCGTCTCGGCCTGGGCGCGTGCGCCATCCCCCGCCAGCACGGCGCGGGCCGCCGGACCGTCGAAGAAGCGTTCCCAGAAGCGGCGCCGGGCGACGCCGTCGGCGAGCGTGCGCCCGACCGTGGCGCGCAACTCGCCCGCATGAACCGCAAGCGCCCCGAGGCGGGGATGCAGCAGCCCCTCGATCTGCGACCGGATCCGGCGCGCGAGGATGGGCGCAGCCCCTTCCGTCCCGATGGCGACGGCGACGGGCGCACGGTTGACCAGCGCAGGCACGGTGAAATCGCTCAGATCCGGCCGGTCGACCACATTGACCGGTACGCCCGCCAAGCGCGCCGCGTCCGCCGCCGCCGCGTCGTCCTCCTCCGCGCCCAGCGCGACGAAGACGAGAACGGCCCCTGCGAAGTCCTCCGGCCGCCAGCGGCGCGCAATGTGGGCGATGCGTCCCTCCGCACCCAGTGCGGCGATCTCGTCATTCGCATCGTCCGCGATGACGCTTACCCGCGCGGACGTTTCAAGCAGGAGGCGCACCTTTGCGGCGGCGGCCGCACCGCCCCCAAGCACGTGTACCTCACGGCCCGCAATGCGATAGAAGGCCGGAAAGCTGTCCAGTCGGCTGCCCATGTCGCCTCACGCCAATTTTGCACTTCGAACGTGGGCAGCTAATTATTTTACATCATATTAGTCAATGCCATTCTTTTATACATATTTTTGTAGTATTTTTGGCCCAAGCGAAAACGACGCTCGCCGCCGCAAGCGGCGCGGCAATGAAAACCGATATTTTCTGGAGGTTTGCCGGTGGCGCTCCCTACGGGAATCGAACCCGTGTTTCCAGATTGAAAATCTGGCGTCCTAACCATTAGACGAAGGGAGCCCGATGGCGTGGGCGGGTG
>JAJLJT010000033.1:0-4371 GCA_033844555.1 Alphaproteobacteria bacterium
AAGGGTGGCCGCGGTGGACGCCGCCGCGCCGAGTCTGCTATTCAGAACGCCGTCAGATCCCTTGCCGAAGGACACCGGTCATGGCCGATGCGTCCGTGGCCCATGCCGAACCGGCAGCCGCCACAGAGGAACGAGCCGCCGCGCTCAAGCCGCTCGAAAGCCTGAACCCCCGCGCTGCCCGCATCGCGGAGCATGTCGCCGCCCGCGTCGCCGAGGTGGCCGTGGAGGACGCGCCCTACCAGAACTTCTTCCTGGAGGACGCCTTCCCGGAAGACATCTATGCGGAGATGCGCCGCCGGATGCCGCCGCGGGAGGCCTATCTGCCGCTCAACATCAAGCGCTGGAAGAATGCGCAAGGCACCTCCACGCGCGACCGCCTGCGCCTGTCGGAAGGCGAGATCGCGCGCATCCCGGATGCAGAGGCGCGCGCCTTCTGGCAGGACGTGACCGACGCGCTGATGTCCGTGACGGTGCAGCAGGCGGTCTATGCGAAGCTCGCAGGCGACGTCGCGCGCCGCCTGGGCTGCCGTCCGGACGAGGTGGCGGACAAGCAGGCGTGGCCCACCGCCATGCTTGTGCGCGATTTCGCCGAGTACAAGCTGAAGCCGCACCCGGACGGGCCGCCGCGCGTCGTGACGATGATGTTCTATCTCGCCGACCCGGGCATGCCGGAGGATCTGGGCACGTCGGTCTACCGGCGCACCTCGGCGCTGCAGCGGCTGATGGGCCGCCGGTTCGAGGAGGTGAAGCGCTTTCCCTTCCGCCCGAACAGCGCGGCGACCTTCGCCGTCAACGACCTGCCGGACCGCATCAGCCTGCACGGGCGCGAGCTGATCACCGGGCCGGAGATCGTGCGCGACAGCCTGATCGTCGCATGGCTGTCGGAGGATTTTCCGGAGTTCGGCGCCAAGCACAACGACGCCTATTGATCCCGCGCCGCCAACGGGTGCGGGGAGAGCGCAGGAAGACACACCGCCCGCCCGCACGCGGGCCGGGATGCAAGATGAAGACAAGGGACGAAACGCACATGACGAGGACGACCGAATTCTACATCGACGGCGCCTGGGTGGCGTCCACCACGGGCAAGACGCTCGACGTCATCAACCCGGCGACGGAGGAGGCGTGCGCCACCATCTCGCTCGGCGGGCCGGCCGACGTCGACAAGGCGGTGGCCGCGGCGAAGCGCGCGTTCGGGACCTGGGGCTACACCGACCCCGCCGAACGCATCGCGCTGGTGGAGAAACTCGCTGCCGTCTACGAGCGCCGGTCGGGCGAGATGGCGCAGGCGATCTCGCTGGAGATGGGCGCGCCGATCAAGCTCGCCACCAATGCGCAGGCCGCAGCCGGCCTCGGCCATATCAAGGCATTCCTGCGCGTGGCCAAGAATTTTGTCTGGGAGCATCCGCTGCGCGACGGCGCGGAGGCCGAGCACATCGTCTATGAGCCGATCGGCGTCTGCGGCCTCATCACGCCGTGGAACTGGCCGATGAACCAGGTCACGCTGAAGGTCGTGCCGGCCCTGCTCGCGGGCTGCACCATGGTGCTGAAGCCGTCGGAAGTGGCGCCGCTCTCCTCCATGCTGTTCGCCGAGATGCTGGACGAGGCGGGCGTGCCCGCGGGTGTGTTCAACCTGGTGAACGGCGACGGGCCGGGTGTGGGCGAGGCGCTGGCCCGCCATCCCGACGTCGACATGATGTCGCTGACGGGTTCGACCCGCGCCGGAACCGCGGTCAGCAAGGCCGCCGCCGACACGATCAAGCGCGTCTCGCTGGAACTGGGCGGCAAGGGCCCGAACATCGTCTTCGCCGACGTCGACGTGGACAAGGCCGTCGCGCGCGGTGCCGCGCACTGCTTCCAGAACACCGGCCAGTCGTGCAACGCGCCGACCCGCATGCTGGTCGAGCGTCCGATCTACGACCGTGCGGTCGAGGTTGCGGCGAAGGCTGCCGACGCAACGAAGGTGGGCGAGCCGTCGGAGGACGGAAACCACATCGGCCCGCTGGTCAGCCAGGCGCAATTCGACAAGGTGCAGGGCCTGATTCAGAAGGGTATCGAGGAAGGCGCCCGCCTCGTCGCCGGCGGCCCCGGCCGGCCCGAGGGCTTCAACCGCGGCTATTTCGTGCGCCCGACCGTCTTCGCCGACGTCAGCAACGACATGACCATCGCGCGCGAGGAAATCTTCGGCCCGGTGCTCTCGATCATCCCGTTCGAGAGCGAGGAGGAGGCCATCGCCATCGCCAACGACACGGTCTATGGCCTTGCCTCCTATGTGCAGAGCGGCGACCAGGCCCGGGCCCAGAAGGTCGCCCGCAAGCTGCGCGCCGGCATGGTCCAGATCAACGGCGCGGGCCGTGCCTCCGGCAGCCCGTTCGGCGGCTACAAGCAGTCCGGCAACGGGCGCGAGGGCGGCGTCGAGGGGCTGAAGGACTTCCTCGAGGTCAAGGCGGTCTCCGGCTGGGACCCGGCCGCGGCCTGACCGCGGAGCGGGACGGCCTCGATCCGACAGACGGGCATGTGCAGGGCCTCGCGGGTGTCGCGCCGCGAGGCCCTTTTGCATGTGCGAGATACGCCGCCCGCCGCAACCCTCAATAAATCGGAGCAAATGGTGTAAATAAAACTTTCGTAGTAAGCCTTATGGCGCATACCGATCACTATATAATTGTGCGCTGCAAAATATAGGCCTTTCAATACATTAGTATCATTGCCTCACCGGGTCTTTTTCGGGACGTTGCCTGACGGGTCAGAACCCAGGAGCTTTCGCGTGCGCGTCTGCTCGACAAGAACCTGAGGGAGGACGTCATGTCTGAATTCACGATCAATCGCCGCGGCCTGCTGAAGACCAGCGCCATCGTGGGCGCCGGCCTTGCCATGCCGACGATCTTCACGAGCGCGGCGCGCGCCTACACGAACGAGCCCAAGGGCGGCACCGTGACGCTGGGCTTCAACGTTCCGCAGACGGGCGCCTATGCCGACGAGGGGGCGGACGAGCTGCGCGCCTACCAGCTTGCCGTCAAGCACCTCAATGGCGAGGGCGATGGCGGGATGCTCAACACCTTCTCCTCGAAGGTGCTGAAGGGCAACGGCATCCTCGGCAAGAAGGTCGCCTATGTCACGGGCGACACGCAGACGAAGTCGGACGCCGCGCGCGCCTCGGCACAGTCGATGATCCAGAAGGATGGCGCGGTGATGATCACCGGCGGCTCGTCCTCGGGCGTCGCGATCGCGGTGCAGGGTCTCTGCCAGGAGGCGGGCGTCATCTTCATGGCGGGTCTCACGCACTCCAACGACACGACGGGCAAGGACAAGAAGGCCAACGGCTTCCGGCACTTCTTCAACGCCTACATGTCGGGCGCGGCGCTCGCGCCGGTGCTGAAGGCCAACTACGGCTCCGACCGCAAGGCCTATCACCTGACCGCCGACTACACCTGGGGCTGGACGCAGGAAGAATCGATCGCCGCCGCGACCGAAGGGCTCGGCTGGGAGACGGTTGCGAAGGTGCGCACGCCGCTCGGCGCGGGCGACTTCTCGCAATACCTGACGCCGGTGCTGAATTCCGGCGCGGACGTGCTGATCCTGAACCACTATGGCCGGGACATGGTCAACTCGCTGACCCAGGCCGTGCAGTTCGGCATGCGCGACAAGATGGTCAACGGCAAGAAGCTCGAGATCGTCGTGCCGCTCTATTCGCGCCTCATGGCGCAGGGCGCGGGCAAGAACGTGAAAGGCATCTTCGGCTCGACCAACTGGCACTGGTCGCTGCAGGACGAGGGCAGCAAGGCCTTCGTGAAGTCCTTCGGCCAGGAGTACGGCTTCCCGCCGAGCCAGGCGGCTCACACCTGCTACGTGCAGACGCTGCTCTATGCGGATGCGTGCGAGCGGGCGGGCACCTTCAACCCCTGCGGCGTCGTGGAGGCGCTGGAAGGGTTCGAGTTCGACGGCATGGGCAACGGTCCGACCCTCTACCGGGCCGAAGACCACCAGTGCTTCAAGGACGTTCTCGTGGTGAAGGGCAAGGAGAACCCGGAATCGCAGTTCGACCTGCTGGAAGTCGTCGACGTCACGCCGGCCGCGCAGGTCACCTATCCGCCGGATCATCCGATGTTCGCGGGCGGCAACCTCGGCACCTGCAACGCTGGCGCCTGATCGTCCCTTGCGAGACTGCGGCCGCCCGGGGGTCCGGGCGGCCGGCCTTCTCCGGCCGCGAGACCGCCGCCGCGCGCCGGGCAAATCATGAACGGGTAGGGGTATGGACGCGGTCCTTCTGCAAATCCTCAACGGGCTCGACAAGGGCAGCGCCTATGCGCTCATCGCCCTTGGCCTGACCCTGATCTTCGGAACGCTGGGCGTCGTGAACTTCGCGCACGGCGCGCT
>JAJLJT010000034.1:0-2337 GCA_033844555.1 Alphaproteobacteria bacterium
GACCTTGGCGCGCGCGGCGACGTGCAGGTGGTCTATCCGGTCCATCTGAACCCGAACGTGCAGAAGGCCGCGCAGGAAGTGCTGGGCGCAGCCGCCGACGTGCACCTGATCGCACCGCAGGACTATCTGCCGTTCGTCTACCTCATGCGCGCCGCGCACCTGATCGTGACCGATTCGGGCGGCATCCAGGAGGAGGCGCCCTCGCTGGGCAAGCCCGTTCTGGTGACGCGCGAGAAGACCGAGCGCCCGGAAGCCGTCGAGGCAGGCACCGTCCGCCTGGTCGGCACCGATCCCGCCCTGCTGGTCGCGGAGGCCACGCGCCTGCTCGACGACCAGGGCGCCTACGACACGATGAGCTACGCCCACAACCCCTATGGCGACGGGAAGGCCGCCGCCCGCATCCTCGAGGTGATCCAGAATGCATAGTTTCAGCCGCATCTCCGTCATCGGCCTTGGCTACATCGGACTGCCGACCGCAGCCGTGTTCGCCGACACGGGCGTCGAGGTCGTCGGCGTCGACGTGAACCAGAAGGCGATCGCGCTCATCAATTCCGGCAAGCCGCACTTCGGCGAACCGAACCTCGACGCGCTGGTGCGCCGGGTGGTGGAGACGGGCAAGCTGAAGGCGACCGATACGCCGGAAGCGGCGGACGCCTTCATCATCGCCGTGCCGACGCCGTTCATGGACGGGCACGTGCCCGACCTCTCCTATATCGAGGCGGCGGCCAGGGCGATCGCGCCGGTGCTGAAGAAGGGCGACCTGGTGGTGCTGGAATCGACCTCGCCCGTCGGCGCGACGGAACAGCTTTCGGCCTGGCTCGGCGCGGCGCGGAGCGATCTCAGCTTCCCGCACGAGAAGGGCGAGCTTGCCGACGTGCAGGTCGCGCACTGCCCGGAGCGGGTGCTGCCCGGCAAGATCCTGCACGAGGTCGTGAACAACGCCCGCGTCATCGGCGGCATGTCGCGGCGCTGCGCACAACGCGCGCTCGCGCTCTACCGCATCGTGGTCAAGGGCGAGTGCCACGTGACGACCGCGCGCACGGCGGAGATGGCGAAGCTGACGGAAAACGCGTTCCGCGACGTCAACATCGCCTTCGCCAACGAGCTGTCGGTCATCTGCGACAAGCTGAAGATCAATGTCTGGGAACTCATCAAGATGGCGAACCTGCACCCGCGGGTGAACATCCTGAACCCCGGGCCGGGCGTCGGCGGTCACTGCATCGCGGTCGACCCGTGGTTCATCGTCGCGACCGCGCCGCAAGAGGCGCGCATCATCCGCATGGCCCGCGAGATCAACGACGCCAAGCCGGACTTCGTCGTGTCCAAGGTGCGCGAGCGCGCCCAGGACCTGAAGAACCCGCGCATCGCGTGCCTCGGCCTCTCCTACAAGGCGGACGTGGACGATCTGCGCGAAAGCCCGGCGGTCGAGATCGTCGAGAAGCTGGCGGCAGAGAACGTGGGCGAACTGCTGATCGTCGAGCCGCACATCGGCGAGCTGCCGAAGCGGCTGGCCGACAAGGGACTGACGCTGACCGACTTCGACGTGGCGATGGAGAAGGCGAACCTCGTGGTCCTGCTGGTCGACCACATGGTCTTCCAGACCGTCGACCGGGACGTGCTGAAGGACAAGTTCGTCATCGACACCCGCGGCGCATGGTAGGCGCACGCGCGCCCGGGCCCCGCCCGGGCAGGCTCTGCGCGCTTGCAAGCGCACCCCTCGCCTTGCGATAGTCGCACGAGGGGAAGGTTGCGGCACGAGGGGGCATGACGGACGCGGACCAAGTCACGATCCTGATCGCAGACGATCATCCGCTGTTCCGCGGCGCGCTGGCCCAGGCCATCGCCTCGCGGATCGCCGGCGCACAGGTGCTGGAGGCAGAGGATTTCGGCGCCGCGCAACGCATGCTCGACACGCGGCCCGGCCTCGATCTCTGCCTGCTCGACATCAACATGCCGGGGATGCGCGGGTTCACCGGCCTGCTCTACATGCGCGCGCAATACCCCGACATCCCGGTGATGATCGTCTCCGCCATCGAGGACGAGGAGGTGATCCGCGCCGCCTTCCACTATGGCGCGGCGGGCTACATTCCGAAGTCGCTCTCGGTGGAGGAGATCGGCACCGGCATCCGCGCCGTGCTCGACGGGGAAAGCTGGCTGCCGCCGGGCACCGACCTCGCCGCGGCGGAGAGCGCGGAAAGCGCCGACCTGGCGGAGCGGCTGGCCTCGCTGACGCCGCAGCAGGTGCGCGTGCTGATGCTGCTGTCGGAGGGAAAGCTCAACAAGCAGATCGCCTATGAACTGTCGATCTCCGAGGCGACGGTGAAGGCCCATGTCTCG
>JAJLJT010000035.1:0-5858 GCA_033844555.1 Alphaproteobacteria bacterium
GTCGAGGACGACCTGCTGCGCGCGCTGGCGGACGGGCAGTTGAGCGGGGCGACGCTGGACGTGTTCAGGGAGGAGCCGCTGCCCGCCGACCACCCGTTCTGGACGCACCCGAACGTCACGCTCACCCCCCACATGGCGAGCCTGACGCGCCCAGAGACCGGCATCGCCTATCTGCGCGAGGCGTTCGAGGCGCTGGAACGCGGCGAGCGCCCGGCCTCTCTCGTCGACCGGGCCGCTGGCTACTGACGCCACGCGCGAGCGACTTTACCCATTGCTAGGAGTTTCCCGCTTAAGTTGCTATCGGCGCACATCACACGCGAACCCGATCCCCATGGCGAGGCGTGCGGTGCGCCGGCCGCGCGCTTCTTTCCCCGGAGTCGTGCGGGCCCTCCAAGGCGGCGCGACCCTGTCCCGGCATCGCATTCCCCGATGCTGACGTCGGGACAGGGTTGCAGTTCGCCGGAAGTTTCGCCATTTCTCCTGTGGTTGTGCTGGCGCGCCGGACTGAACTGAGACGGCCGCCCGCGCGTATCTGACGAAAGCCGACGGAATTTCTCGCCGGTTGCGTTCAGATGTCGTATCCGCCGTGCCGGAGCGTTCGCTACCCATGGTCAAGGCCGCGGCCAGACTGGTCCTCGCATTGCTGCTGCTGGCTGGCGCCGCGGCGGGTTTCCTCTACATGCGCAACACCGCGCCCGAGGCCCGGCCGAAGCCGCCCGAGGAGCGGGTGTGGACCGTCACCGCGATCGAGGCCGCTTTCCGCGACATACAGCCCGAACTCGTGGCCTACGGCAATGTGCAGGCGGCGCGCACGGCCGAGTTGCGCCCGCTGGTCACGGCGGAGGTCGCATGGGTGTCCGAGGCGCTGCGCGAAGGCGCGCTGGTCGAGGCTGGCGAGGAACTCGTCAGGCTGGATCCGTTCACCTACGAAATCGCGCTGCGCGACGCGCGCGCCCGCCTCGCCGAGGCGGAGGCGAAGCTTGCCGAGCTGAAAGCCGAAGAGGTGGGGGTCGAGGCTCTGCTGACCGCCGGCGAGGACCAGGTCCGCCTGCTGGTGCGCGACCTGGAACGCCGGCGCGACCTGGCCCGGCGCGGCGCGGGGTCCGACAAGTCGGTCGACGACGCCGCGCTGCGCGTCAACGAGGCCCGGCAATTCGTGGCGATCCAGACCCGCACCCTCGCCCAGATCAAGGCGCGCATCGACCAGCAGGCGGCCACGGTGGAAAGCCGCGAGGCCGCGGTGGCGAGCGCGACGCGCGACCTTCTGAACACCACGGTGCGGGCGCCATTCCGCGCCTGGGTGAGCGACGTGGCCATCGCCAGCGGCAGCCGCGCCTCCACCAGCGACCGCATCGCCCGCCTTTATGCCACGGACGCCATGGAAGTGCGCTTCGAACTTCCAAACGACGCTTATGGGCGGCTCGTCGAGGGGACCGGCGGCCCGGTCGGCCAGGAGGTCGAGATCGGCTGGCGCGTCGGCGCGCGCATGCTGGCCTTCACCGGCCGGATCGCGCGGATCGAGGCCTCCATCGACCCCGCTGCGGGCGGCGTGGCGCTGTTCGCACGTTTCGAGGGGGCGGCAGATGCCGCCGAAACCCCGATCCGTCCGGGCGCATTCGTGGCGGTACGCGTGCGCGACCGCCTCTATGAGGACGTTCTGGACCTGCCCGCGCGCGCGGTCGGCGAGGACGGTACGGTCTTCGTGGTCGGCGCGGACAGCCGGCTGGAGCGCGTGCCGGTCCGGATCGTGGGCCGCGACGCCGGGCGTGTTCTTCTCAAGGCTGGCATCGCACCGGGCACCCCGATCCTGACGACGCGCTTTCCCGAACTCGGTCCGGGCGTGAAGGTCGAGGTGCAGGGATGAGCACCCCGCAGGCGCCCGGCGAGGGCCCGGCGGGGCAGGACAATCCCGCGCAGGGCGGCGGCCTGATCGGCCTGTTCGCCCGGCACGCCACGGCCGCCAATCTGCTGATGGCGATCATGGCCATCGCAGGGCTGTTCGCGCTCGGCCAGCTCAACCGCCAGTTCTTCCCCGACTTCGGCATCGAGATCGTGCAGGTCACCGTCGCATGGCCCGGCGCCTCGGCGGAGGATGTGGACGCCAACATCGTGCAGGCGATCGAGCCGGAAGTGCGCTACCTCGACGGGGTCGACCAGGTCACGACGCGCGCGGTCGAGGGCACGGGCATCGTCACGATCGAGTATCTGGCGGGCAGCGACATGCAGAAGGCCCTGTCCGAGGTGGAGTCCGCCGTAGCCCAGGTCACGACGCTTCCCGAGGATGCGGAGCGGCCGACCGTGCGCCGCATCGTGCGCTATGACGAGGTGGCGCGCCTCGTCGTCTCCGGTCCCTATTCGGAAGCCTCCCTGATCCACATCGCGCGCGGCGTCCGCGACGAGCTGCTCGCGCGCGGGATCGACCGGGTGACCCTCACCGGCGTCCGCGATCCGGAGGTCTGGATCGAGGTGATGCCGGAAACGCTGCGGTGGCTGGGCATGACGCTCGACGACATCGCGGGCGCCATCGGACAGGCAAACCGCGACATCCCGGCCGGCAGCCTGACCGGCGGCGAACGCCAGGTGCGCTCCCTCGGCCAGGAGCGCGACGCCGAGGGCTTGCGCGACCTGACGGTCAAGGCGCTGTCGGACGGCACGCAGATCCGCCTGTCCGACGTCGCCGTGGTGCGCGACACGTTCGAGGACAGCCAGGTCACGCTGATGCGCGGCCCGCACCAGGCGATCGAGATGAGGGTCGAGCGCTCGGTCACCGCGGACGCGCTCAACACGGCCAACATCGTCAACCGCTACCTGGAGAGCATCGAGGGCACGCTGCCGCCCAACCTGGAGATCGCGCAGTACGCCGTCACGGCGGAGCTGATCCGGGACCGCATCCGCGTCCTTGTGGAGAACGGCGCGGGCGGCCTGGCGCTGGTGCTGCTGGTCCTGTTCCTGTTCCTGAACGCGCGCATCGCCTTCTGGGTGGCGGTGGGCATTCCCGTTTCCATGCTCGCGACGATGGCGATCATGCTGCTGAGCGGGCAGAGCATCAACATGATCTCGCTGTTCGGCCTGATCATGGCCATCGGCATCGTGGTCGACGACGCCATCGTGGTCAGCGAACATTCCGACGCGCTTGCGGCGCGCGGAATGCGCCCGCTGCATGCCTCGCTCCTGGGCGCGCGGCGGATGGCGGCGCCGGTCGTCTCCTCAACGCTGACCACCATCGCGGCCTTCCTGCCGCTGTTCGTCATCGGGGGCATCATCGGCGACATCATCTCTGCCATTCCCTTCGTGGTGGTGGCGGTCCTGATCGCCAGCCTGATCGAATGCTTCCTGGTCTTGCCGACGCACATGCGCCATGCCCTGCGCGGCAAGCGCGACCACAGGACGAGCCGGTTCCGCACAGCCTTCGACCGTGGCTTCGCGCGGTTCCGCGACGGTCCGTTCCGGGCCGTCGTGGCGACCGCGATCTCGTGGCGTTACGCGACCGTCGCGGCGGCGTTCGGCAGCCTGCTGCTGGCGATGGGCCTGCTGGCCGGCGGACGGCTGACGTTCGAGTTCTTCCCGACGCCCGAGGCGGACGTGATCTACGCCGGCGTCGAGATGGTCGCGGGCACACCGCGGGACGCGACCGAAGAGGCGGTGCGCACGCTCGAGGCGGCGCTGGAGCGGACGGCGGCGCGGCTGGAAGCCGAGGGCGGCATGGAGGAGCCCGGCCGCGGCCTTGTGGTCATGAGCCTCGGCGCGGTCGGAAAGGCCTTCGGGGAAAATGCGGCGCTGCAATCCTCGACCTCCACGGACACCCTGGGCGGGCTCTATGTGGAACTGGCGCCCGCCGACCGGCGCGCGGTGCGCACCCGCGAGGTGATCGAGGCCTGGCGGGCGGAGATCCCGCCGATCCCCGGCCTCAAGACGCTGACACTGCGCGCGCCGCGGGGCGGACCGCCCGGACGCGACCTCGACGTGCGCCTGATCGGCCAGGATGTGGCCACGCTGAAGCAGGCGGCAGAGGCGCTGCGCGGCGAACTGACGCGCTTCCCCGGCGTCAGCGACATCGAGGACAACCTGCCCTACGGAAAGCCGGAGACGATCCTGGAACTGAGCGACCGGGGCCGGGCGCTCGGCTTCACCACCGCATCGGTCGCGGCACAGGTCCGCGGTGCGCTGGAAGGCGCCATCGCGCAGCGGTTCCCGCGCGGCGACGACGAGGTGACGGTGCGCGTGCTCTATCCGGAGGAGATCACCGACGCCGGCATCCTGGAAACCATGCACCTGCGCTCGCCCGCGGGGACGGACGTGCCGCTCGACGAGGTGGTGACGCGCCGGCAGACGCTGGGCTTCGCGCAAGTCCAGCGCGTCGACGGACGCCGCCAGGTCGCGGTGACCGCGGAACTCGACTCCAGCCAGACCACGACGGCGCAGATGATGGAGGCGCTGCTGGCCCCCCGACCCGGCCAGGAAGACAAGGGCGCGCGGGGCAGCATCCTCGGCCAGATCGCCGACACGTACGGCGTGAGCTACACCTTCAAGGGCCGGTCGGAGGAGCAGGCGGAGACCATCGGCGACATGCGGACGGGCGCACTGCTCGGCCTTGTCTCGATCTACCTGATCCTTGCCTGGGTGTTCGGCAGCTATGCCCGCCCGCTGGCCGTCATGCTGACCATCCCGCTGGGACTGATCGGTGCGTTCCTCGGCCACTACCTGCTGGGCTTCAACGTCACCATCCTGTCGATGATCGCGATGATCGGGCTCTCCGGCATCATCATCAACGACTCCATCGTGCTGATCACCACCATCGACGAACGCAAGGCAACGCAGAACCCCTACGAAGCCATCGTGGACGGGTCGTGCGACCGGCTGCGGGCGGTTCTGCTCACGTCGCTCACCACCATCGGGGGCCTTGCGCCGCTGATCTTCGAGACGAGCCTGCAGGCGCAGTTCCTGATCCCGATGGCCATCACGATCGTCTTCGGGCTTGCGGTCGGGACCGCGCTGGTGCTGCTGGTCGTGCCGTCGCTCGTCGCGATCCAGGAGGACGTGCGCCACGCCGCGGCCTGGGTGCGCGGCCGCCCGGCCGCTCAGCCCGCGGAATAGGCGGCAATCCGGTTCCGCAAAGCGGCCATCAGGGGCGCGCGGAAGCGGCCGAACGCCTTGTAGCGCTGCTCCTCGGCGCCGAGCGTCTCCAGCGCCTCGTGGAGCGCGCGCACCTCGTCCTCTCCCGCGAGCACCTCGGCAAGCGGCGTCATCACCGTGCGGATGGTGAAGAGGATCGCGCCCGTATGGGCAAGGCGCCGGAGCGTCTGGCGCTCCACCCGCAGCCAGAGCGTCTCGATGGCGTCGTCCGCGGTCAGGTGCGCCATGCGGCGGTCGTCGTCGCGCCGCGCCTCGGGCGTGAAGGTGACGGGCGAGGCCGCGAGCCCCCAGTTGAGGCGCTGAACGGGCGCCCCGACCCTCAGATTGTCGAAGATGCGGTCGACGCGCGGGCCGAGACGGTCGCTCCAGCCGGGCACGGGCGCGTGAATACCCATCATCGGATGGCCGAGCTTTTCGTGCAGCCGCCAGTGGGCGGGCGCGCACAGGCTCGCCGCGGTCAGCCGGTAGCCGCCCTCCCCCGCCTCCAAGAGGCAGAGATCCTCCGGCACGAGGCGGCCTGCGGCGTCGAGCGGCGCCCGGCCGTCGCCGCCATCGGTCGGCACCCACCGGCCGGCAACCTCCACCCCGCCAGCGGCCACGGCATGGGTGGCGCGCGCATGCGCGGCGAGCCATTCCCGGACCAGCGCCAGCGTCTCGGCCTGCGCGGGTTCCGAGCCCGGCAGCGCCGCGAACACCTCCCCGTGGCGGCCGCTCAGCAGCCGCTC
>JAJLJT010000036.1:0-4707 GCA_033844555.1 Alphaproteobacteria bacterium
GTTCAATTTCCGCAAGGGCGGTGCGCGCCAAATATGGCTTGCCGGCGGCATCGGTATCACGCCGTTCCTCGCCTGGGCGGAAAGCCTGACAGAGGCGGAGAGTCGCGACATTCACCTCATCTACTGCGTTCCGACACAAGAGGAGGCGATTGGCGTAGAGACGTTGCGCGCTGCGGCTGCCCGCAACCCGAGGTTCAGTTTCGAGGTGGTCGTTACGACGCGCGATGGCAGGCTCACGGCCGAGCGCCTGATTGGCGCGGTCCCTTTCGCGATCCGGCAAGCCGATCTGTGGTTCTGCGGCCCAACCGGTCTGAAGGACGGGATTCTCAAGGGCTTGAAAGCACAAGGCCAAACGCCTCGCCGTGTCCGCTTCGAGCAGTTCGAATTCACCTGAACGCGGGGCAGGGCGTATAGCCATGCCAGCCCTGTAGCCTGCGCTCGCATCTTTTTGGCCCCGTCATCATCGGCGGGGCCATTTTCCTGACGGCAAGCTGAAGCAGGAATCGCTGGGGCGTCAGGATGCCCTCAGGTCGGGGTGCCAGATTGGTCTCATCAAACGAAAGGACCCCTTGCCATGAACAAGACCCTGACCGCCCTTGCCCTGATCGCACTTTTGCCCGCCGGCGCTGCGCTGGCCGACGACGATGATTGCAATGCGCCCCGTGACCAGTGGCAGCCGCGCGAGGCCGCCATGCAGATGGCCGAACAGAACGGTTGGACGGTGCGCGACTTCGAGATCGACGACGGCTGCTACGAAATCGAAGGCCGAGACCAGAATGGCCGCGAGATCGAGGTGAAGTTCGATCCGGCGACGCTGCAGATCGTCGAGATGGACTACGAGGATGATGACGACGACCGCGGTGGCGCCCGCAATCCCGCGCCCGCTGGAACGGTCGCTCCTCCTCAGAACGGCCTCTTCGGAAACGGCGCCCCTCCGCAGGTTCAGGTGAACTGAACAGCTCCGAAGCACCCTGAACAAGGATCATTCCCATGAAATCACTTCTCGCAACGCTCGCGCTTACCACCGCACTCACGCTTCCCGGCCTCGCTATGGCACGGCCCGTGACGCTCACAACCACCCTTAACAACTATGGTGGCGACGGCGCTTACCTCGCGCTTTACGTTACCGACGCCTCGGGCGCCTATGTCGGCAGTCTCTGGATGGCTGGTGGCAAGTCCAAGTACTACGAGCATCTGAGCGACTGGTACCGTGCCACGGGCGGCGATACCGCGCAGGTAAACGGTATCACCGGCGCCAGCGTCGGCGCGGGCCGCAGTCTCGAGATCACGCTCGATCTGGCCGACGCGCTGTTCGATGCGGGCTACACGCTGCACATCGACGCGGCAGTCGAGGATATGCGCGACAGCCCGAACGAGGTGGCCGTGCCGCTGACGACGGCGGGCGCGGGCACGCCGGTGAGCGGGCGGCGCTACATCTCCAACTTCTCCTACGACATGTGAGGGGCAGGGCCATGATCCGTACACTCCATCGCTGGCCGGGTCTTCTGGCACTCGCGCTCGTCACGATCCTGAGCCTGAGCGGCGCTGCGCTCTCGGTCTTTCCGGCAGTCGAGCGCATCACCGCGCCGCAGGTGGAGACTGGCCTGACAGTCGCCACCCTCGCGGAGCGCATCCAGGTCGTCTATCCGGGCGTCGAGCAGATCCGGCGGTCGCCCTCCGGTCGGATCACCGCCTATTGGTTCGATCAGGGCGCGCCGGGTGCTGCCGTGATCGACCCGGCGACGGGCGCGGGCGTGGCCTCGGCCGACCCGAACCAGGCCCTTCGTTGGCTGACCAACCTTCATCGCTCGCTCTTCCTCGGGGATGGCGGGCGCATCACAATGGCCGCCGGGGCCGCAGCGATGCTGGTCCTCTCGCTCTCGGGTGCTGTGCTGGTCGCGCGGCGGGCGGGCGGATGGCGGAACTGGTTCGCGCCCTTGCGCGGTCCGTTCGCGGGCAGGCTGCATGTCGAGATCGCCCGGATCGCCGTCATCGGCCTCGTTCTGTCCTCCACCACCGCCCTCTGGATGACAGCCTCCACCTTCGATCTTTTGCCGGACGGTGGCGTCCTGCCGGCTGATCCCACCGAAGTGAGCGGAGAGATTGGGTTCGCTCTCGATCAGATGGCCACGCTGCTGCAGACGCCCGTCGCCGAGCTGCGCGAACTGAGCTTTCCCTATCCCGGCGATGCGACGGACGTGTTCACACTGAAGACCGACCGGGGCACCGGCTATCTTGACCAGGGAACCGGCGCGCTCGTGGCATGGGCCGACCTGACCGGGTGGGAGCGCGTCTCGGAAACCATTTACATGCTGCACACGGGGCAGGGGGCCGCGATGCTCGGCCTTGTGCTCGGGATGATGGCGCTCGGAGTGCCGGCGATGGGCGTGACCGGCGTCTTGATCTGGCTTGCCGGGCGGCGCGGGCGGCCGCGCATCCGGGGCAACCAGCCCGCGGGCCGTGCCGAGACGATCATTCTTGTCGGCAGCGAGGGTGGCAGCACCTGGGGCTTCGCCGCGACCCTGCATGCCGCGCTGACGGCAGCGGGGCAGGGCGTCCATGTTGGCCCGATGTCGGGCTTCGCACCAGAGCGCTACGCCCGTGCAGAGCGCATCATCGTCCTCGCCGCGACTTATGGCGATGGCGCGGCGCCCGCCTCGGCCAAGGGGCTCCTCGACCGGATGAACGCGTCGGCCCCTGCGCCTGATATCCCGATGGCCCTGCTCGGCTTCGGCGACCGCAGCTTTCCGTCCTATTGCGCCTTCGCCAAGGCCGTTGCGGCAGCGGCGCAGGCGAAGGGCTGGGCCGAACTCATGCCGCTGGACACGATCGACCGCCAATCGCCACAGGATTTCGCGCGCTGGGGCCGAGCTCTTGGCGAGGTGCTTGGCATCTCTCTCGAGCTTTCTCACCAGCCCGTTTCGCCGCGCACCGAAACATTGACCCTCGTCTCGCGGCGCAACTACGGGGCCGAGATGCAGGCGGGGGCCGCGATCCTGCGCTTCGCCCTGCCGCGCGCAACGCCGTGGCAACGGCTGACGGGCACGGGCTTCGCACGGTTCCAGGCGGGCGACCTGATCGGCGTCCTGCCGCAGGGCAGCCCGATGCCGCGCCTCTATTCGCTGGCCTCGGGCCGGCGCGACGGGTTCGTCGAGATCGTGGTGCGCAAGCATCCGGGCGGTCTGGCCTCGGGCCAGCTGACCGCGCTGGAACCGGGCGATACGGTCCGGGCCTTCCTGCGGCGCAATCCCGGCTTTGACGCCGGTCGCGGTCTCACCCCGCTGATCCTGATCGGGGCGGGCACCGGCATCGGGCCGCTGGCGGGCTTCATCCGCGGCAATGCGCGGCACAGGCCCGTGCACCTGTTTTTCGGGATGCGGCATGCGGACAGCGATTTCTTCTATGGCGAAGAGATGCCCGGCTGGCAGGCTGAGGGGCGGTTGACCCGGCTTGTCACCGCCGTCTCGCGCGGCGCGCGGCGCAGTTATGTGCAGGACGCCTTGCGCGCCGACGCGGCGCAGGTGGCCCGGCTTATCTGCGACGGGGCGCGTGTGATGGTCTGCGGCGGGCGCGACATGGCCACGGGCGTGAGCGATGCGTTGGCCGAGATACTCGCACCTGCCGGGCTTACGCCCGCAGTCCTAAAGGCAGAGGGGCGGTATGTCGAAGATGTCTACTGAGCGCGCGCGCATCGCCCTGAACGGCCCCGCCATGGGCACGCGCTGGTCGGCGCTGTTCTTCGCGGATCGGGTCCGCGACACGGATGCAATTCGTGCCGCCCTTCAGGCGGCTGTCGACGAGGTGGACACGCAGATGTCGATGTGGAACGCGGAGAGCGCGCTCATGCGGATCAATGCGGCGCCGGTGGGCGATTGGGTGGTGGTGCCGGAGCAACTGCGGGCGGTCCTGCGCCTCGGGCTCGAGATCGGGCGTGCCTCGGGCGGGGCCTTCGATATCGGCATGGGCGATGCGGTGACGGCCTGGGGTTTCGGGCCCGGGGCCGCCGCGCCCGAGGGTATCCGCGCCGCGATGGACGCCCCCCGCCGCCCGGCTCAGGAGGTGCTGGAGATCGAGGGGATGCAGTTGCGCAAGACCGCGCCCGTCGCGCTGGACCTGAACGGCATCGCCAAGGGCCACGGTGTCGACCGGCTCGCCGAGACCTTGCGCGATCATGGGATTGCCGACGCCCTTGTCGGCATCGACGGTGAGATGCGTGCCATGGGCCTGCGCCCCGATGGCGAGGCATGGATCATCGCGGTAGAAGCGCCGGACCCTGATCGCCGGACGCCGCATTCGGTTCTGGCGCTGCAGGACGCCGCCGTCGCGACCTCCGGTGACTACCGCCATTGGGTCGAGGTGCATGGGCGCCGCCTGTCGCATACCATGGATCCGAGACGTGGCGCGCCGCTGATCGCCTCGCCGGCCTCCGTCACCGTCGTGGCCCGCACCTGTGCCGAGGCCGACGCCTGGGCGACGGCGCTGATGGTGCTCGGTGCGGAGAGGGGTGCGGACCTCGCGAGACAACGTGGACTCGACGCCCTGTTTCTTCTGCGCGATGATGAAGGCAATGCAATGGGCGTGGGAGTCGGGCGTCTTTTTTCCGAAGAACCAGCGGCAATCGCCTCAGCCGGGGGAAGATGAGCCGCATGGAACAGACCCGTACCGATCGCTTCAAGACCGCACTCCTGCTGATGGCCGCAACCGGGC
>JAJLJT010000037.1:0-3089 GCA_033844555.1 Alphaproteobacteria bacterium
GGGCATGCCGGTCGGCATTATCGCGAACAACGGCATCCTCTATTCGGAATCGGCGCTGAAGGGCGCGCACTTCGTCGAGCTGTGCTGCCAGCGCAAGATCCCGCTGCTGTTCCTGCAGAACATCACCGGCTTCATGGTCGGGCGGAAGTACGAATCGGGCGGCATCGCGCGCGACGGCGCCAAGATGGTGATGGCGGTCGCCTGCGCCCAGGTGCCCAAGATCACCGTGGTCGTCGGCGGCTCTTACGGGGCGGGCAATTACGCCATGAACGGAAGGGCTTACGCCCCGCGCTTCATGTTCACCTGGCCGAATGCGCGCATCTCGGTCATGGGGGCGGAGCAGGCGGCGAGCGTGCTCGCCACCGTCCGGCGCGACGGGATCGAGCGCGAGGGCGGGCAGTGGAGCACGGAGGAGGAGGAGGCCTTCAAGTCCCCGATCCGCGCGCAGTTCGAGGACGAGGGGCATCCCTATTTCGGCTCTGCCCGGCTCTGGGACGACGGCGTGATCGCGCCCTCCGACACGCGCCGGGTGGTGGGCCTTGCGCTGTCGGCCACGCTCAACGCGCCGATCCCCGATCCGCGCTTCGGCGTCTTCCGGATGTGATGGGGCTCAAATGATCCGTTCTCTGCTGATTGCGAACCGCGGCGAGATCGCCTGCCGCATCATCCGGACCGCCCGCGCCATGGGCGTGCGCACCATCGCCGTCTATTCCGACGCCGACGCGGCGGCCCAGCACGTCCGCCTGGCCGACGAGGCATGGCGGCTGGGGCCTGCGCCCGCGCGCGAGAGCTATCTCAAGGCCGGCCTCATCCTCGACATCGCGCGCCGGGCGGGCGCCGACGCGATCCACCCCGGCTACGGCTTCCTGTCGGAGAACGCGGGCTTCGCGGAAGCCTGCGCCAAGGCCGGCGTGATCTTCGTCGGCCCGCCCGCGTCCGCGATCCGGGCAATGGGCGGCAAGGACGCGGCCAAGGCGCTGATGGAGAAGGCGGGCGTGCCCATCGTGCCCGGCTACCACGGCGAGGACCAGTCGGCCGACCGCCTGCGGGCCGAGGCCGGACGGATCGGCTTCCCGCTGCTCGCCAAGGCGGTCGCGGGCGGCGGCGGCAAGGGGATGCGCCTCATCCGCTCCATGGCGGAGTTCGACGACGCCGTCGCGGGCGCCGCGCGCGAGGCGGAAGCCTCCTTCGGCGACGCGACCCTGCTGCTCGAACGCTATGTGGAGGCCGCGCGCCATATCGAGGTGCAGGTGTTCGCCGACACCCACGGCAATGTGCTCCACCTGAACGAGCGCGACTGTTCCGTCCAGCGCCGCCACCAGAAGGTGCTGGAGGAGGCGCCAGCCCCCGGCATGGACGCCGCGACGCGCGCCGCGATGGGCGCCGCTGCCGTGGAGGCCGCGCGCGCCATCGGCTATGTCGGCGCGGGCACGGTGGAGTTCATCGTGGACGCGGGCCGCGGCCTGTCGCCCGAGACCTTTTTCTTCATGGAGATGAACACCCGCCTGCAGGTCGAGCATCCGGTGACGGAGGCGATCACCGGCCTCGACCTTGTCGAATGGCAATTGCGCGTGGCAAGCGGCGAGGCCTTGCCGATATCGCAGGACGAGGTGCCGCTCGACGGCCATGCGATCGAGGCGCGCCTCTATGCGGAGGACGTGCCGCGCGGCTTCCTGCCCGCGACGGGGCGGCTCGACGCGCTGACCTTCGGCGCGGGCGTGCGGATCGATTCCGGCGTCGTCGAGGGCGACACGATCTCGCAGCACTACGACCCGATGATCGCCAAGCTGATCGCCCACGGCGCGACGCGGGAGCAGGCGCTGAGCCGGCTGGCGCACGCCTTGCGCGACACGCGCCTCTGCGGCCTCACCACCAACCAGCGCTTCCTGATCGACGTGCTGGAGCACCCGGCCTTCCGCGCGGGCGGGGTGGAGACGCGCTTCCTCGACCATTACGCCGCCGAGGTCGTGCGCGCAGAAGGCGAGACCCCGCCGGAGACGGCCTGGCTGATGGCCGCGGCCTATGTCGTGCTGGCCCGTCAGCAGCAGGCCGCACGCGATCCCTGGGAGGCCGCGGACGGTTTCCGCGTCAACGCGCAGGCCGCCGACCGCGTGGACTTCGCGCCGGAGGCCGGGGCTCACGTTCCGCGTACGGCGGCCGTGACGCCGCATCCCGCGACAGGTGCCGGCGCGCGGGGTCTGACCGTCGCGTTTGCAGGCGCCGCGCCGGTCGAGGCCGAGGGCGAGGCGTTCGCCGACGGCACCCTGCGGCTTTCCCTCGACGGGCGGGTGCATGCCGCGCGCATCCGGGTCGAGCCGGACGCGCTGGTCGTCATGAGCGACGGGGCGACCTGGCGGCTGCCGCTGTTCGACGCGCTGGCGGCGGAGGAGGCGCATGCGGGCGAGAGCGGGGCGCTGACCGCGCCCATGTCCGGCCGCATCGTCCGCGTCGCCGTCGCGGAAGGGGCGGCGGTGAAGGCGGGCGACACGATCCTCGTGCTCGAGGCCATGAAGATGGAGCATACGCTGCGCGCGGCGGCCGATGGCACCGTGACCGCGCTGTCGGCGGCGGAGGGCGACCAGGTGGACGAGGGGGCGGTCCTCGCGGTCGTCACCCCGGACGAGGACGCCTAGAACCTGTCTTGGGAGTTGAGCGCAGGTGATTGATCTTCTGGGTGTTTTCATCACGGTCTTCCTGGCCGAACTGGGCGACAAGACGCAGCTTGCGACCGTGCTGTTCGCCGCCGAAGGCCGCCTGAGCCCGCTCGGCGTGTTCCTGGCCGCCTCGCTTGCGCTGGTGGCGACGACGGCGCTGGGCGTCGGCGCGGGCGTTCTGGCGGAGAAGCACCTTGCGGCCCTGCCGCTCAAGCTCATCGCCGGAACGGGTTTCGTGGTCATCGGCCTGTGGACGATCTGGGGACATTTCGCGGAGCGGGCCGGGGCCTGAGCCCCGCAATCTGGAACCCGGCCTGGAATCGGACTAGCCTTTCCTCCCATGACCCTGCATCTGCAAAAGCTGTGCGTCGGTGCCGAGAGCATCGAGGACCTGGCCGCCTGGCAGGCGGGCGGCGGGCGCGCCATCGCGCGGGC
>JAJLJT010000038.1:0-6146 GCA_033844555.1 Alphaproteobacteria bacterium
GGTGATGACGCTGAAGCCCGGCACCTATGTCTTCCGGGTGACCAACCGCGACGTGCCCTACGGCCTCGGCTTCTGGATCCGGGGCGACGGCGTGATCGGGCGGGCGACGCTGCCGTCCGCGTCGGGCGGCGGCCTCTCGAAGGGCGTGACGAAGGACTACGAGATCACGCTGACGCCCGGCGACTATGTCTATTCCTGCCCGCTGAATCCGACGCCCGACTATCGAATCCGGGTCGAGGGCTGAGCCTGAACGAGGCACATGCGTGCCCCCGGAGATGGCGGACAGGCCCCCGCCAGAACGACGTGAAATGGGCCTTTCGGGGATGCGGCATCCTGCCCGCGCCCCGACGACACAGGGAGAGAACGACCATGACCACGCGCACCAAGCTGCTTGCAACCACCGCCATGATCCCGCTCGCCCTCGGCCTCGCGGCCGGGCTGACCGTGGGGGGGATGGCAACGGGCCTCGACGTCGCGCACGCCGCCTGCGGCCCCTGCAAGCCGAAGAACCCCTGCGCCGCAAAGAACCCGTGTGCGGCCAATCCGTGCGCCGCGAAAAACCCGTGTGCAGCGAAGAACCCTTGCGCGGCCAACCCCTGCGCGGCGAAGAACCCCTGCGCCGCCAAGAAATCCTGACGCGCCAGGCGCACCGGAACGCCATGCGCCGCCGGGGACCCCCTCCGGCGGCGCATGGGACGCACGTGCTGCGGCCGCCGCGCACGGCGCCCGAAACCGACCGGTGTCGAAATGCGACGCAGGTCAGCGAAGTTCGATGTTCTCGAAGCCGTAGACGGGAAGCTGATAGCCATTGGCGTCGTAGAGAGCCTGCTCCCGCGTCCCCTCGACGTCGCGCACCTGGAGGCCCGCCGCGCGGCCGCCCTCGATAGCAAGGGTGTCTTCGCCACGGCCGAACAGACCTTGGTCGCCACCGTCGATCGACCGCGCATTGAGTACGTCTCCGGCACTCATCGTCAGCTGGTCGATGCCGGAACCCATGTCGACATTCACGCCCCATTCAGCGGACACGATATTGGCGGAGTCATTGCCGGGGCCCATATCCAGTCGCGGCGCCCGCAGGTTGAGATCGCCGACGAAGGTATCGTCGCCGGGCCCGGTTTCCACCGTACCGAACTGGCCCTCGACAGTATCGTCCCCGCCATAGGTGAAGACGTTCTGCGCCTGGCCACGGACCGTATCGTTGCCGTTCGTTCCCGACACCGAGTAATCGCCGTCAGCCCTTATGGTTTCCCCCTCGCCGCCGCCGAAGAAGCCCCAGGCGACCTGCTCGCCGCCCGTGTCCGGCAGGGCGAAGTCGCCGCCGGTTTCGGCCGGAACGATGGGTTGGGCGCCCGCGGCGCCGCCGATGGATGTGCTCATGATCTTGCCTCCAGTGGATCCGGACCCCGCCAAGGATCCGGGTTGCTACAAATGTTCACGAAACGCTGCTGGCCGGGCTTGGACGCCGGCCACCGGAACCGCACTGCCCCGCGAAGGGGACGTGGCCCGGATTTACTGCCGGCCGATGCCGATCTCCTCCCCGCCGGTCTCGGGCACAACGAGGAGATCGGCGCCCGCGGCGCCACCGATCGCACTGCTCATGATGTCGCTCCCAGTGATGCAGATCCTGCCAGGGATCCGCCGCCCTTCGAGGACCGGTCTGTCACGGGGCCAACCGTGACCGCGCCTCTTCATGGTTGATCCCATATTGGGACACGCTTGTCAACCCATGCGAGAGTTGCTTGTCATATTTCTACCTGTGGGCGTCTCAGGCCGCCGCCTGTCCTGCCTCTGGGGCACGCGTCCTGACCCGCGCGGCGGGAAGACGCACCGTCGCCGTCGTGCCGATGCCAAGCTTGCTCGCGAGGATCAGGCGGCCCTGGTGCTGCTCCGCGATGCGCTTTACGAGGGGCAGGCCGAGGCCCGTTCCGCCAGCGCTGCGGGTCAGCGCCGTCTCCACACGCTCGAACGGCTCCAGGACCTTGCCGAGGTCGCGCTCGGCGATGCCGATCCCGTTGTCGCGGACGACGAAGGCGAATCCGGACGGATCGCACATGGTCTCTACCGCAACGCGCCCGCCCGGATGGGTGAACTTTATGGCGTTCGAGCCGAGATTCAGGAGTGCCTGCCGGATCAGGCGGGGATCGGCCCGCAGGACGACGGGCGGCTCGCTTCCGCTGCGGGGCAGCATGTCCAGGACCACGCCCTTCGCACTCGCCTGTTCGCGCAACAGGCGATGGACATCCGCCAGGATCGCCGCCGGGTCGACCTCCTCCTCCTGCAGGACCACCTTGCCGGATTCCGCCCGCATCAGGTCGAGGATGTCATTGATGATCGACAGCAGGTGACGGCCGCTCGCATTGATGTCCTCGGCATAGTCGCGGTAGCGCGCGCCATTCTCCGTATAGGGCCCGAACATCTCGCTGCGTACGATGTCGGAGAAGCCGATGATCGCATTCAGAGGTGTGCGCAGCTCATGGCTGATGACCGCCAGGAACTCGGACTTCGACCGGTTCGCGGCCTGCGCCTCGCGCGTCAGGTCCACGGCGATGCGCTTCTGCCGTTGGAGCGTCAGCGCAAGCGCGAAGCCGGTCCGCTCCGAGCGTTCCCAGCGATGCCTGACGGCGCCAGCGATCGCGACGCTCAGAATGGACAGCAATATGACCTCTGATGCGACCGAGTCATGCGGCGAGGCGATCGCCAGCCCAGCCATGGCGGCCACGAAGATCGTGGCCATCGCGCAGAGGGCGCGCAGGCTTGCAGGTGTCGCGACCAGCACCCCCAGCATCGCCACATTGACCGCATGCGCGCCGAGGTGAGCGGCCGCGCCCGTCAGGACACCGGATGCGATCGCGAGAAGCAGCAGCCACGACGCCAGTCCGCCCAGCGCGCCAAGCGCATCCGCGCCCCGCGAAAGACGGTCGCGGCCTCCATAGGCACGCTCGACATCGGGATCGCCGAAGGCCAGTGTGACAGGATGAACGGCCACGGGCTCCACCGTGCCGATGACCCGGCGCTCCGCCTCCTTGTCCCAATCCATCTCCACGCGCGCTCCATCACCGCACCCGCCGGATTCGCGCATAGATTGAATGTCAACGCCGTAAATAAACCGTCAAGAGTGCCGCCCCGCGCGCCCGTTGCGCACGCCGCGGTCGCGCATCCGCTCGAGACGGCGTGTCTCGAGCTGGGCGGCCGGCACCGACCAGGCCGCCTCCGCGCGCACGCGCGCGCCCTCACCCTCGGCGAGCGCGCGCCGCGCCGCGAGCAACCTTCCCTCCGGGTCCGGCCCGTTCCCGACCAGCCGGCGTACCGCGCCGAGCCGCCGCCGCGCCTCGAAGACGCCGGCCTCGGCCGCCTCCAGCGCGTGCGCCGCCTCCGCGACACGCGCCTCTATCACCGGCGTCGGCAGAAAGGCTTCCGGGAATTGCGGGGCCGCGAGCGGCGGCAACACGCGGCGGGTCAGGTCGATGGCAACGAGGCCCCGGGCGATGCGCCCGACAGGGGCCTCGGCGGTGTCCGACAAGAGATCGGCCGCAGGGCGGACCAGCGCACCGAGGGTCGAGAGCGGCGCCCCCTCCGCGGTCGAGGCCGCAGCGGCGCCGGCCGGCGGAGCGGTGACGGCGGGACCGGACATCCCGCGGGGCAAGAGCAGTGCGCCGCCGAGGAACAGCAGGATCATGCAGACGAGCACGCTGGTGCTCGGACGGTTGGCCGCGGGGCGGCCGAAGCGCGCGCGGCAGCGGCGGGCGGCATCGTTCGCGGCCCCGCCTCCACCAGATGCGAAGCCGCGGGGCCCGACCTGTTTCGCATGTGCCGACATGGATCCCTCACGCAACTGACACGGACACATCGGTCCGCTGTCACGCAAGGACGATGCCAGAGCCTCCGTGGGCCGGGCATCGGGGCGCCCCCCTCAAGGAACGTAGCCGCCGCTTGCGAGAAACTCCGTCTCCGCCTCGGTCGGCGCCCGGCCCAGCACGGCGTTGCGGTGCGGGAAGCGGCCGAAGCGCGCGATCACGTCGCGATGCTGGATGGCATGGTGCAGCGTGTTCGGGTTGTCGAGCCGGTTGCGGACCAGGTCGACGCACAGATCCTGGTCCTCCAGCGCCTCGGAGTGCATGAAGGGCATGTAGCAGAAAGGCCGCAGATCCTCGCGGATGCGTCGGTCGTGGCCCGCTTCCAGCATCAACCGGGCGACCGCGCGGGCGGCAGCGTCTGTGGAGAAGGCCCTCGCACTCTGCCGGAACATGTTGCGCGGGAACTGGTCGAGCACCAGGATCAGAGCCAGCGCCCCCTCCGCATCGCGCGTCCAGTGGGCAAGCTCCCCGCGCCGCGCGGCCTGCCAGAGCCCCTCGAAGCGCTCACTGATCTCGGCATCGACGGCGTCGTCCTTGCGGAACCAGCCGCCGGGACCGAGACCGCGCCAGAAGTCGAGGACCGCGTCCGGCCCCGGCAGGTTCCCGGCGGTCATGCCGCGCCCATCCCGGCTGTCTCCAGCGTCACGGGATCCTCGAGGCGCAGCGTTCCGCCCCGCACCACGCGGCAGGTGACGCCCGCGAGCCACTCGGGCTCCAGGGCCCGGCGCAGGCCCGCCGCTTCCTGATCCATCCGGCTGCACGGTTCCGTCTCGCCGGTGACTTCCAGCACCGTCTCGCCGATCCTGAGCATGCCGCCAGGCGCCCGCGGATTGGCGATGCCTCCGACATAGAGATTGGCGCGCCGGCGGGTCCACGGCATGCGCTCCCCCACAGCAGCGCAGGCCCGCGCCCAGTCGTCCTCGAACAGCACGGTGACCTGCCGGCCGTCCATCCGGCCGCGCCAATCGCCGTCGAGGCCTGTCTGCGCGTCGAGCGCGGCGTGGGAGCGCACGCTCATGGGCGCGCGGGTCCGCGCCTTCACCGCGATGCCGAGAAGCCGTCCTGCCATATGCCCAACTCCGTCCCGCACGTCCGCGTGTCGTGGCAACAGTTAGGACGGCCCCGCGGCTGGATGCAAGTCCGTGACGGGCGGCACGCAGCGCGGGCGGGAGGCGTCAGCCGGCCCTGCGGGCCGCCTCAGCGTCGTCGAGGAGGCCGGCAAAGGCGGAAAGCACGCGCGGCCAGTCCGCGCGCACCCGATCGAAGGCCGCGCGCGCTGCATCGAGGTCGCCCGCGCGGGCAGATGCCTCGACCTGGCGGGCGGCGTCGGAAATGGAGCGCGCGCCCGCATTCGCCGCGCCCGACTTCAGGCTGTGGGCGGCATCGGCGGCCGCCGTCGCGTCGTTTTCCGCAAGTCCCGCCTCGATACTGGCGATGAGGCCCTCCCCGCTGCGTTCGAACGCCGAGACGATGCGACCGAGCACACTGGGCATGCCCGGCCGCTGCAGCGATTGCAGCATGCCGATCGTTTCCAGGTCGAGCAGGTCGGTCGGATTGGTCATCGGTCAGCCTCCACCGGGTACAGGGCCATTCCACCTTCGCCCGACCCTAGCTGCCGACGGTTAGGATCGTGTTAACACCCGTCAGCGGACCTGCGCCCGGTAGCGCAGCTCGAACGCGGAAGGCGTGCCCCCGTTGCCCGCCATCGCCCCCTTCGGATTGAACCGGATGAAACGGACCTGCGGGTCGTATCCGGCTTGCGGAACATAGGTGAAGACGTCCGGTGGACCGTCGGAGAACGCCACGTCGCCCGCCCCGCCGCAGCAGGTCAGGCCGCTGCCCTGGTCGAGGAAGGCGACAGATCCCGTCTCCGGCCCCGCGTCGTCGATATCGCCGTTGTAGAACATCACGTCCGCCGGAACCGCGCCGACCAGAACGACCGTGTCGGTATCCGTCGCGCCGGGACCGGCGTTCTCGACCCGGATGGTCAGCATCATGTCCGTTCCGGGCAGCGCCTTCAGCCCCAGGGCGTCCGGGTCGTGCACCTCCACCGTCTGGGTGACGGAGAGGGCGGGCTGGGACAGCGGCTGGGCGCACCAGAAGATCGTTCCCAGCGCAATGTCGTGCCGGTCCGGGTCGCCGGGGCTCGTGTCGGCGCTGCGGAAGACGATCGTGACCGTGTCCACGGGGGCTGGAAACGCCACCTCCACATTGTTGTCCGATGTCGAGACATTGCCGAGACCGTAGGCACGGCTCCCCGTCGCGGCGGCTGCGGGGCCGGTGGCGAGAAGC
>JAJLJT010000039.1:0-2083 GCA_033844555.1 Alphaproteobacteria bacterium
GGTCGGCGCCACCTCGCGCAGGTCGTGCAGCGCGGTTTCCTGCCGTTCGGGGATGTTGATGGTCGCCCGCAGGAGCACACCCGCCCCCAGCGAGAAGACGAAATCGCCCACCCAAGCCGGCGGCAGATAGGCGAACAGGACCTCGTTTTCCTTGAAATACCCGCCCTTGCGCGCGTTCGAAATGCCGCTCACCACATTGCGGTGGGTGAGCGGCACCCCCTTTGGCAGACCGGTCGTGCCGGACGAATAGAGCAGGACCGCCGGGTCTTCGGGCTGCGCGCGGTTCACCAGGTCGGCGGCAAGGTCCCGTTCCGCCCGCAGGCGCGCGCGGCCGCGGGCTGCCACCTCCTCCAGCGCATGAATTCCCGGCGCCTCGTAGGCGCCGAGGCCGCGCTTGTCGTCGTAGACGATGACCGAGGGACGCCCGGTCTGCTCGCGCACCTCGAGCAGCTTGTCGACCTGCTCCTGATCCTCGGCGACCGCGATGTCGGGCGCGCCGTGGCGCATGTAGGCGGAGAACTGCTGCACCGGCACGTCGGAAAAGACTGGCGATGGATAGGCCCGGAGCGCGTTGGCCGCCAGCATCGACAGGTAGATCGAGACGCGGTTGTCGCCGACGACCGTCAGCGCCGCGCCGGGCTTCAGGCCCAACTCCTCGAACCCTGCGGCCAGCGCCAGCACCTCGTCGAGTATCTGCGACCACGTCCACTCCCGCCAGATGCCGTAGTCGCGCTCCCGGAAGCCGGTGCGCTTGCCCGCCTGCGCCGCATTGCAGGCAAGCGCCGCGACCAGAGTCGCTGGCCCGCCGTCGGAGGTGACGGGCCACGCGCGAATGAGCGAAGTCGCGGAGACGGGCGCGTTCATGCCGTCACCCCCGCATGCCGGCGCGCCGCGCGCTCTCCCAGGTAGGCCTTGACGACCTTGGGATCGGCGATGGCGCTGCGCGGCTCGCCCTGCGCGATGATCTCGCCATAGCTCAGCACGGCGACGCGGTCGCAGATCGCCGTGACCACGTCCATGTGGTGCTCGATCAGCAGGATGGTCACGCCGCGCTCGTCGCGCGCGTCGAGGATGAAGCGCGCGATGTATTCCTTCTCCTCCTGGTTCATGCCGGCCATCGGCTCGTCGAGGATCAGGAAGGATGGCTCCGCCACCAGTGCGCGCGCCAGTTCGACACGCTTCTGCAGGCCCATCGGGATGACGTCCACCGGCTCGTCGCGAATGTCCTGCAACTGCATGAAGTCGATGATTTCCTCGACGATGCGGCGGTGGGCAAGCTCCTCGCGCTGCGCCCAGACCCAGTAGAAGAGCGTGGCAAGCGCGCTCGGCTTCATGTGGGTGTGGCGGCCGACGAGAATGTTGTCGAGCACGCTCATGCCCTTGAAGAGGGCGAGGTTCTGGAAGGTCCGCGCCACGCCGCGGCCCGCGATCGCGTGCGGCGCGAGATTGGTCACATCCTCGCCCAGAAGCCGCACATGGCCGGCCTCGGCCGGGTAGAAGCCGGTCATGACGTTGACCATCGTGGTCTTGCCCGATCCGTTCGGACCGACGAGGCCGAAGATCTCGCCCTTGAAGACGTCGACGTCGACGCCCTTCAGCGCCTTCAGGCCGCCGAACGACCGCTCGATGCCCCGGCAGGACAGGATCGGGTCCATCGCCCGGGCGCTTGCGTCAGGCGCGCGCATGGCTGCGACCGCCACCGGCCCGCCTTCCGGGCTCCTGACGGACTCCAGACGGACGGGAACTGAGCCCACTTGCCACGAGATCTCTCCTCCCATCGGGGGATGCGGTCTTGTGCGCCGCCCTCCCGTCAAATTTATTGAATAGCACTCATTTGTGGCTGTCAATGCCCGCCCTTAGCGCAAGGCGAACCGGGGCGCCGCACCTCTTTCGCAACGCAGCATTTCTTGACGGAACGCATGGGAGGCCCCAGACTGACCAACAAATGAACGCTAATCACTTGGTGGGCGCAGCATCAGCCCGCCCTTGACGCAGCATGCGCATTCGTGGCGTTTTCCGCAGCCTCACTCCTGCCCCAAGAACGGACGAGCGAATTCCCGCGATGACAAAGCCAGCGGCCCAG
>JAJLJT010000040.1:0-11675 GCA_033844555.1 Alphaproteobacteria bacterium
CCCGGATCGGCAGGCAGGCGCAAGGTGCGGAAATTCGCCGAAAGCGCATCGTAGAGCAGCAGCCGGCCCGCCAACGGCTCGCCCAGGTCCAGCAGGACCTTGATGACCTCCACCGCCTGCAACGTTCCCATGACGCCCGCAACGGCGCCCAGTACGCCGGCCTCGGCGCAATTGAGCACTGCGCCGGGCGGCGGTTCCTCGGGCACGAGGCAGCGGTAGCAGGGCAGCCGCCCACCGTCCGCTCCGGCCGCATAAGGCATCCACACCGACAATTGCCCGTCGAACTGCCCGATTGCGGCGGAGACGAGCGGCACCCCCGCCCGCGCGCACGCGTCGGCGACCGCGTGCCGGGTCGCGAAATTGTCCGAGCCGTCGGCAACGAGGTCGTAACCGGCGATCAGGTCCGGCGCATTTTCCGCCGTGATCCGGGTTGCGTGGGCGATCACCCTCACGTCCGGGTTCACGCGGGCGAGGCTTGCCGCCGCGCTCTCGGTCTTGGGCCGCCCCACGGCAGCGGTATCGTGGATCACCTGGCGCTGCAGGTTCGAAAGCGCCACCGTGTCGTCGTCGACGATGCCGAGTGTGCCCACCCCCGCCGCCGCGAGATAGAGCAGCAGCGGCGCGCCGAGGCCCCCCGCACCGACCACCAGAACGCGGGAGGCGAGCAGGCGCGCCTGCCCTGCCCCGCCCACTTCGCGCAGGATGATATGCCGGGCATAGCGGTCGAGCTGGTCATCGGTCAGGTCCATGGCACGCGACGCTATCGCGGCTTCGCCGAAACGGAAAGAGGCGACCCCGTGGGGGCCGCCCCTTCCCTGCCCGTATGCAATGCTTCCGGTCAGACGCGGCGGCGCGCCACCGCGAGACCCACGAGGCCAAGGCCCAGGAGCGCGAGCACACCCGGCTCAGACACCTGCGAGCCGCCGCTGCTGCCGCCGCCCGGCGTCACGGTCGGACCCGTACCGACGCCGATCAGGCTGGCGTCGATGCCTTGCGTGAAGTCGTAGAAATTGTCGCCCGGATCGACATCGAGCAGACCGAACACGATCTCGCCCGTGCTATCCAGCGTCGCGTAGAAGCTGGACAGCAGCGCGAGGTCCGTCGACGAGAACCAGCCCGTGCTGAGGATCGCGTCGCCGAAGCCCGTGGTCGTCGAGAGGGCGGTGGCGCCATCGCTGCTCGTCCGCTCGGTCGGAACCGCGGACCAGAGGCCGAAATCGAGGCCGTTCAGCAGCAGCGTGTTGTCCGCGCCATCGTCGAAGTCGCCCGGCGCGCTGTCGCCGTCATCGAGCGTGAAGCGGATCGACATCGCCGTGATGCCGCCGCCGAGCACCGACAGGGTCGACGCGTCGAACCCGGTCTGGATGCCGATCGTCAGCGGGTTCCCCTCAAACGCGGCAGGCGTTCCCGAGTCGGAAAAGCCCTCGAAAAGGCTGGACGCCGCAAGCTGCGAGACCAGGCGGTTCCCACTCGTGCCCAGCATGTCGACGACGATGCCGCCGACGGCGGAGACGCCGGCCGGCAGGGCACCGCCCGTCGGCGAGTTTTCGGTGAAGGGCGTGGCACTGGCGGACGTCGCCGTCAGCGCCATGACGGCTGCCGCAAGGGCCGCCGCCGAAAGCGTGCGCATGGTCATGGTCAATCTCCCCGAAGCAAAGATGCCCTGGGGTTGAGCAATCGCCATGCCAACAACCCATGGATGATTCGAGGCGCAAATATATCAAGGTTTCCAAAGTGTTAAGGGCGCACGCCGATACCCGGTGTGCGCCCTTTCGCCAAAGTCCCTGACAGTCTTGTCAAGATTCCATGACAACTACAATTGCAAGATGGAGAGTCTCACAGGCCCTCGAACAGTGCAGTCGACAGGTAACGCTCGGCAAAACTCGGGATGATCACGACGATGGTCTTGCCCGCCATGTCGGGCCGGCTGGCCAGTTCCAGCGCCGCCGCGACGTTCGCGCCCGAAGAGATGCCGCCGGGGATCGCCTCCGTCCGCGCCAGCCGGCGGGCCGTTTCGAACGCCGTCTCGTTGCCGATGGTGATGACCTCGTCGATCAGGCCGCGGTCGACGTTGCCGGGGATGAAGCCCGCGCCGATGCCCTGGATCTTGTGCGGACCGGGCTGGCGGCCCGACAGCACGGCGGAGTCTTCCGGCTCGACCGCCACGATGCGCACATCCGGCTTGCGCGCCTTCAGCACGCGGGCGACGCCCGTGATCGTACCGCCCGTGCCGATGCCCGCGACGACGGCGTCCACCTTTCCGGCGGTGTCGTTCCAGATCTCTTCCGCCGTCGTCTTTTCGTGGATCGCCGGGTTCGCCGGATTGTCGAATTGCTGCGGCATGATGGCGCCGGGGATTTCCTCCAGCAGCGCCTTGGCCCGCTCCACCGCGCCGCGCATCCCCTTGTCGGCGGGGGTCAGCTCCAGCTCCGCTCCCAGCAGCGCCAGCATCTTGCGCCGCTCCATCGACATCGACTCCGGCATGCACAGGATCAGGCGGTAGCCGCGCGCCGCGCAGACGAAGGCGAGCGCGATGCCCGTGTTGCCCGACGTCGGCTCCACGATCGTCGCGCCAGGTCCGATCTTGCCCGCGGCCTCCAGCGCCTCGATCATGGCGACGCCGATGCGGTCCTTGACGCTGGCCATCGGGTTGAAGAACTCGAGCTTCGCCAGCACCTGCGCCTTGGCGCCCGCTTGCTCGGCGATGCGCTGCAAGCGAACCAGCGGCGTGTTTCCGACAGTTTCGGTAATCGAGTCGTAGACGCGGCCGCGGCCGGCTTTCTCGGTAGTCATTGCGGCGTTTCCCTTTTCCTGCATGGGCCCTTCCGGCCCGAACTCAGATGGTGAAGTCGCTGCGGCGCAACGCTTCGCTCGGCACGCGGGCAGCCTCGGCCCGGGCCACGAGATCCTCGATGGTCACGCCGTCCAGCCGGGCCATGACCTCGGCCTCGACCTCCTCCACGAGCGGCTGGATGACCGCGGTGGCGAGCTGCGACTCCGAACCGCCGGCCTCTTCCACCTCGTCGGCCTGCACGACGCGGACGACCTCGCCCACGGTGATGCGGCGGCGTTCGCGCGCGAGCGTATAACCTCCGCGCGGCCCCCGCACGCCCTTGAGGATGCCCGCGTGGACAAGCTGCTGCATCACCTGCTCGAGATAGCGCTGCGGGATCCCCTGGCGGCGGGTGATCTCCTTGGATTGCACGGGCTCCGGCCGCGCGTTGTAGGCCACGTCGACCACGGCCTCGATGGCATGGAGCGTCTTGCGCGACAGGCGCATGCCTAGCCCTCCTTCTCTGTTTCCCGGGTCGTCCCGGCGCGCTGACCCACACCGGTGGAGCCGAAGCCGCCTGCCCCCCGCGCGGTTGCGTCGAGCGTCGCGACCTCCGCCAGCACGGCCCGCGTCACCGGCGCAACGACAAGCTGCGCGATCCGGTCGCCGTGGGCGAGCGTGACCGGCCGGTCGCCAAGGTTCACCAGCAGGACCTGCACCTCGCCGCGGTAGTCGGCGTCGATCGTGCCCGGCGCGTTCAGCACCGTCAGACCCTCGCGCGCGGCAAGGCCCGAACGCGGGCGCACCTGGCCCTCGTAGCCCGGCGGGATCGCCATGGCCAGGCCGGTCGGCACCCGCACCCTGCTCCCCGGCGCGATGCTCAGCCCCTCCGGCCCCAGCGCGGCCATGAGATCGAGGCCCGCCGCCCCGTCGGTCGCATAGCCAGGCAACGGCAGGTCGGCGCCGTGCGCCAGGCGCTGGACGGCGACCTCCACCCCTCTCATGCCCTGCCCTCCGTATCTGCCAGCGCCGCCGCGATGCGTGCGGCGAGGCGCGCGGCAACCGCGTCCTTGCCCATGCGCTCCCACGGCTCGATCCCGTCCGCGGTGATGATCTGCACGGCGTTCTCGGTCCCGCCCATGATGCCGGTGGCCGGGCTCACGTCGTTGGCGACGATCCAGTCGCAACCCTTCCGCGCGAGCTTGGCCTTCGCGTGCGCGGCGACGGTCTCCGTCTCCGCCGCGAAGCCCACGACCAGCGCCGGGCGCAGATCGCCCGCGGTCGAGAGGCTTGCGAGAATATCGGGGTTCTCCACCAGCTTCAGCGGCTGCGGACCCTTGGCGTCCTTCTTCGTCTTGTTCTCCGCGACCGTTTCCGGCCGCCAGTCGGCGACGGCGGCGCAGCACACGGCGGCATCCGCGGGCAGCGCCTGCTCGACGGCGGTCATCATCTGGCGCGCCGTTTCCACGCGAACGGTCGTGAGACCCGGCGGGCTCGGCAGCGCCGTCGGACCGGAGACGAGCGTCACGCGCGCCCCCAGCGCCGCCAGCGCCGCTGCGATGGCATAACCCTGACGCCCGCTCGACCGGTTCGCGAGATAGCGAACGGGGTCGATCGGCTCGTGCGTCGGCCCCGCCGTGACAAGCACATGGCGGCCCGACAGCGGGCGGGCGCGCGGGCGCAGCATGTCCTCGACGGCAGCAAGGATCTCCGGCACCTCGGCCATGCGTCCGGGCCCGAACTCGCCGCAGGCCATGTCGCCGTCGTTCGGCCCGACGGCGCGCACCCCGTCGGCCGTGAGCGTCGCGAGATTGCGCTGCGTCGCTGGATGCTCCCACATGCGCACGTTCATGGCCGGCGCGATCAGCACCGGCTTGTCGGTGGCCAGCAGCGCCGTCGTCGCGAGGTCGTTCGCGTGTCCGCCCGCCATCTTCGCCATCAGGTCTGCGGTCGCGGGCGCCACCACGAGGACATCGGCGCTGCGCGACAGCTCGATATGGCCCATCTCGGCCTCGTCGGTCAGGCTGAAGAGGTCCTGGTAGACCTTGTCGCCGGTCAGCGCGGCCAGCGACAGCGGCGTCACGAACTCAGCCCCCGCCCGGGTCAGGATCGCGCGCACGCCCGCGCCGCGCTCCCGCAGGCGCCGGACGAGGTCGAGCGTCTTGTAGGCCGCGATCCCGCCGCCGACGATCAGCAGTACGCGGGCACCGGCAAGCCTTTCGGCCATTTCGGACATGGCGATCCGTTCCCCTTTCGGTCACAGACCGGGGAGCATAAGCTTTTACGGCTTCCGTGTGGAGTATTTTCTATCTTACGCCAGAAGCGTTGCGATCAGGGCAATTCCCGCACCGGCGCCGAGCAAGACAAGGTCGCGGATCGTGCGCCGGGTCCCCTGTCCCGATACCGGGGCCGCAAGGCGCAAGCCGTCCGGTCCGGATGCCCGCGCGAGCTGGCGGGCGCCCTCCACGATCTCCGGCAGCGCGTCGATCAGCAGGCCCGCATCGCGCGCCGCGCTGCGCAGGCGGCCTTCCGGACCGATGTTCTCGACCATCCAGGCGGCAACGACTGGCCGGGCCGCTTCCCACATGTTCACGTCCGCGTCGAGCTCGCGCGCGACCCCCTCGACCGTGACCATGGTCTTCTGCAGCAGCAGAAGCTGCGGCTGCGTCTCCATGCCGAAGGCTTCCGTCGTCTCGAAAAGCTGCGTCAGCACGCGCCCCATGGAGATGTCGCGCGCCTCGCGCCCGAAGATCGGCTCGCCCACGGCCCGCAGCGCCTGCGCGAAGGCGGCGCGCGACCGGTCGGCGGGGACGTAGCCCGCCTCGAAATGGACCTCCGCCACGCGGGCGTAGTCGCGCTCCAGGAAGCCATAGAGGATCTCCGCCAGGAACCGCCGCGTCGGGCGGTCGAGCCGGCCCATCAGACCGAAATCGACGACCGAGAGCGTCCCGTCCTCCGCGAGGAACAGATTTCCCTGGTGCATGTCCCCGTGGAAATAGCCGTCGCGGGTCGCGTGCGTCAGGAACAGCCGGATGATCCGCACCGCAAGCTCGCTCAGGTCGTGACCGGCTGCCGCCACGCGGGCTGTATCGGTCAACGGAATGCCGTCGATCCATTCGAGCGTCAGCACCCGGCGCGCGGTTCCGGCCCAGTCGGGCTGCGGCACATGGAAGAAGGCGTCGCCCGCCGACGTCTCCGCCAGCTCCGAGGCCGCCGCCGCCTCAAGCCGCAGGTCCATCTCGTGCCGGACCCAGCTTTTGAGCGTCTCGACCACGGTGACGAGGCGCAGGCGGCGCGCCTCCTTCGAAAAGGTCTCCGCCACGCGTGCGGCGAGGAAGAAGGCATGGATGTCCGCGGCGAACCGGTCCTCGATCCCCGGCCGCAGCACCTTCACCGCGACCGTGCGCCCATCCGTCGTGACCGCACGGTGAACCTGCGCGATGGAGGCCGCCGCCACCGGTTCCCCGAACTCGGCGAACAGTTCCCCGATCGGTGCGCCCAGCTGATCCTCGACGGTCGCGACCGCGGCCTTGCGCGGAAACGGCGGCAGGGCGTCCTGAAGGCGCGCAAGCTCCGCGCGCGTTTCCGCCCCCACGAGATCGGCCCGCGTGGCGAGAAACTGGCCGAGCTTGATCCACGAAGGCCCCAGCCGCTCCAGCGCATCCGCCAGCCCGCGCGGCACGTGGCCCGGCCTTGGCCTGCGAAAGCCGACGAGCGCGATGAGTATGCGCAGGCCGAGGCGCGCGGCGGCCGGCACCTGTTCCGTCCGCGCGGCCGGGTCGAACGCGCCCGCGCGGGCAAGCACGAGGCCTGCCCGGATCAGCCGGAAGATGCTGAGAAGCGTGCGCATCCGTCCCCCGGCCGCCGCTCAGAGCGCCCAGGCGGAATGCAGGGCCGCGATCCCGCCCGACAGGTTGCGGACCTTCACGCGCGAGAAGCCCGCGTCCGCGATCATCTCCGCGAACCGTTCCTGCGACGGGAACCGGCGGATCGACTCCACGAGATACTGATAGGGTTCGCGCTCGCCCGCGACCCAGCCGCCCATGCGCGGGATCATGTGGAAGGACCAGGCGTCGTAGAGCGCGTCCAGCCCCGGCACCACCACGTGCGAGAACTCCAGGCACATGAACCGGCCACCGGGGCGCAGCACGCGCCGCGCCTCGGCCAGCGCCAGATCGATCCGCGCGACGTTCCGGATCCCGAAGGCGATGGTATAGGCATCCATGCAGGCATCGGGCAGCGGCAGCGCCTGCGCGTCGCCGCACACCCAGGAAATGCCCTCCGCCTCGCCGCGCGCGCGTCCCGCGACCAGCATGTCGGCGGTCATGTCGCAGACGATGGCGCTCCCCTGCCCCTTCACGCGCGCCAGCACCCGGCGCGCGATGTCGCCGGTGCCGCCCGCGACGTCCAGAAGGCGCACGCCGGGACGCGGGTTCAGCCAGCTGACCATCGCGTCCTTCCACAGCCGGTGCACGCCCAGCGACATCACGTCGTTCATCACGTCGTAGCGGCTGGCCACCGTCTCGAACACGCCCTTCACGAGGCGCGGCTTCTCCGCGATCGGCACCTCGCGGAAGCCGAAGCTTGCAAGGTCTTCGCCGGACCCATGTCTGGAGCGGTCTGTCGTCATGGCGCGGGACATTAGCCGAGGCGCGCGCGCGATGCTATGGCGGAGCGCGCGGCAAACCGTTACAGGAAAGCCATGCCGGAGTTGCCAGAGGTCGAAACGGTCCGAATGGGTCTCGCCCCCGTCATGGAGGGGCGCGTCATCGCGCGTGCGGACCAGCGCCGGCCCGACCTGCGCTGGCCCTTCCCGCCCCGCTTCGCCGAGCGCCTGTCGGGCGCGCGCGTGCTGCGCCTCGGGCGACGCGCGAAATACCTGCTGGCCGACCTCGACACGGGCGAGACGCTGATCGTCCACCTCGGCATGTCGGGACGCATGCTGATCCATGCGGGCCGCGAGACGGCGGCGGGCCGGACCATGCTCGGCGACTTTCACCACGACACGGGCGCAGAGGGGCCCGCCCCCTCCCCCCACGACCATGTCGTGCTGGAGATGGAGGACGGCACGCGCATCGTCTTCAACGACGCCCGCCGCTTCGGCTCGATGGACCTTTGCCCCACGGAGTCCGTCGATACCCATCGCTTGCTCGCGGGCCTGGGGCCGGAGCCGACGGGCAACGCCTTTTCCGCGGCCCATCTCGACGCGGTGCTTGCCGGCAAGCGCACGCCGATCAAGGCCGCGCTGCTCGACCAGCGGATCGTGGCGGGGCTCGGCAACATCTATGTGTGCGAGGCGCTCTTCCGCGCGCGCATCTCGCCGCGCCGCCTTGCCGCGAGCATCCCGGGCGCGCGCGCAGAGCGCCTGGCGGCCGCGATCCGGGCGGTCATCGCGGAGGCCATCGCGGCGGGCGGTTCCTCCTTGCGCGACTATGTCCACACCGACGGGGAGCTTGGGTATTTCCAGCACAGCTTCCGCGTCTACGACCGGGAGGGCTTGCCCTGCACCGCGCGCGGCGACGACGGCTCGTCCTGCCCCGGCACCGTCGCGCGCGTCGTGCAGAGCGGACGCTCGACCTTCTTCTGTCCGGTCTGCCAGCGCTGAGGCGTGACGGCGACCAAGTTGCAGCGATTGATCTTGCGCCCCGGTTTCCGGTACTCACCTCTTCCAGACGCCGGAGCGGACCGGCGCCAGAGGAGGACACCCGCACATGGCATACAAGAACATCAAGGTGGATACCAAGGGACGCGTTGGCATCGTCACCCTCGACCGGCCGGACGCGCTCAATGCGCTGAACTCCGAGCTCGTGGACGAAATGGCGCAGGCGATCGACGCCTTCGAGGCGGACGACGAGATCGGCGCCATCGTCGTGACCGGGTCGGCAAAGGCTTTCGCCGCGGGTGCCGACATCAAGGAGATGCAAGGCAAGTCCTGGCCCGGAACGTACCGCGAGGACTTCATCACCCGCAATTGGGAGCGGCTGGCGAGCGCGCGCAAGCCCACCATCGCGGCGGTCGCGGGTTACGCACTGGGCGGAGGATGCGAGATGGCGATGATGTGCGACTTCATCATCGCCGCCGAAACCGCGAAGTTCGGCCAGCCCGAGATCACGCTTGGCGTCATGCCGGGCGCCGGCGGCACGCAGCGCCTCACGCGCTTCGTGGGCAAGTCCAAGGCCATGGACCTGTGTCTCACGGGCCGCATGATGGACGCCGAGGAAGCGGAGCGCTGCGGTCTCGTCTCGCGCGTGGTCGCGGCCGACGACCTGCTGGACGAGGCGGTGAAGGCGGCTGAAAAGATCGCCTCCTTCTCGCTTCCCATCGCGATGATGACCAAGGAGAGCGTCAACCGCGCCTATGAGACGACGCTGGCCGAGGGCATCCGGTTCGAGCGGCGGCTGTTCCACGCCATGTTCGCGACCGAGGACCAGAAGGAAGGCATGAGCGCCTTCGCCGAGAAGCGGAAGGCGAGCTTCAAGCACAAATGACACCGCGAAACGCGCGGCAGGCGTTGACAGCGCCTGCTGTGCGCCGCTATAGGAGCGGCCTCGCGGCATGCCGGACCTCGTCCGGGTGGCGCACAGGCTTTTCGGGCGGTCCGGCATCAGCCAGGGTCGCCCGCCTTCTGAAACAGTCACGCTGACAGGCCGCCGGATACGGTGGCGCAGGATCGAGAACACTCATGGCGAACACCCTTTCCGCGAAGAAGCGCATCCGCCAGACCATCCGCCGGACGGAGCGGAACAAGGCGCGCCGCTCGCGCATGCGCACCTTCATCCGCAAGGTCGAGGAAGCGATCGCGTCCGGCGATGCGAACGCCGCCCGCGCCGCTCTTCAGGCCGCACAGCCTGAGCTGATGCGCGCCGTGACCAAGGGCGTGGTTCACAAGAACACCGCGTCGCGGAAGATCTCGCGCCTCTCGGCCCGCGTGAAGGCGGTTGGCACCGGGGCGAATGCCTGATCTTTTCGAAGCGTTTTAAGGCATCCGGGCCCGGCTTTGCCGGGCCTTTTCTATTTGAAGCGATATTTTTCAAAAGTTTAACGGCGACTCCGCTCACGTGACTGGAGGCCGCAGCGTTAACCTTTGAAGATCGATATATAGTATATAGGCACCGCTCTCTTCCGAAATATTGGGTGTCAAGGCGCGAGTCGCGTCACAAGACTGAAAAATTCAGACACGATTCGGAAGAGTCTGGTTGCGCCCGGAAGGCCGCGTGATATACTCCCACCCGTCGCGGACAACTGGTTTTTACTGACCGCGATTCAGCAATTTGCGCAAAATCTGTCCGAAAGGGAAGTATATATAGACTTTCCTGTAGGATACATTGTGTCATATCCGACATGCTGGCCGAGGGGACCGGTCAGCGCGAAGGAACCGGGGGGACTTGTTTTTGGGCACTGTCGAAAACCTGACTGCACAAGCGGCTTGGGATCTGCTGACTTCTGATCCGGATGCGCAATTGATCGACGTGCGTACACGCGCGGAATGGACGTTCGTCGGTATTCCTGATCTCGCCGGCGTCCGTCGCCAGCCGATCCTTGTCGAATGGCAGGTCTTCCCGTCCATGGAGGTCACGCCGGGCTTCACCGCCGTGCTGGACCAGGCTCTGCTCGAGAAGGGCGTTCCCGAGAACGCGCCTCTGCTGTTCCTGTGCCGGTCGGGCGGGAGGTCGATGGCCGCGGCGCAGGCCATGGCGGGCCACCGCGCAGGGCGGCTCGTCAACATATCCGACGGCTTCGAGGGGCCGACCGATGCGGAGGGGCATCGCGGCGCTGTTGCGGGCTGGAAAGCATCGGGACTGCCGTGGCGGCAGGGGTGATCCGGGCACATCAGGCTTTCGGGCCCAGCGCTGGCGGTATTCGCAACCGCCGTGCAGCAGGGCCTCGGCGAGGCAGGGGAGGGGTTTGACCGAATGGCTCACGAGTCCGCATTGGCGCGCGCTTCCGATCTTTCGACCCAGTGGCAGGGCGTGCTCTCGCGCCTCAAGGCGGAGATCGGCGACGCCGCCGTCGCGAGCTGGATCGCGCCGCTGTCCCTGATCTGCCTCAAGGATGGCGCCATCGTGCTGGGCGCTCCCAGCGCGTTCATGCGCGACGGCGTGCGGGAGCGGTACCGCGACTCGATCCTGCGCGCATGGTCGTCGGAGAACCCGCGCGTGCGCGATGTCGACATCCTCGCCTCCAACTGCGCCGACGGCGGGGCTGTGGGCCGCGCCGCACTGCGCGTTGCCGGCAAGGACATGCCCTCCGCGGCCGTCGACGCCGACATCCGGGGCGCGGCCGCAGGTGCGGGCGGCACGATGGAGCGCCTGTCGGCGCCGCTGGACCCGCGCTTCACCTTCGACGAGTTCGTTGTCGGCAAGTCCAACGAGCTTGCGCATGCCGCCGCGCGCCGGGTCGCGGAATCCTCGAACGTCCAGTTCAATCCGCTGTTCCTCTATGGCGGAGTCGGCCTCGGCAAGACGCACCTCATGCACGCCATCGCGTGGGAGATCCGCCGCCGCACGCCGGAGCGGAAGGTGCTCTACCTCTCGGCCGAGCAATTCATGTACCGCTTCATCACGGCGCTGCGGTTCAAGGACACCATGTCCTTCAAGCAGGAGTTCCGCTCCGTCGACGTCCTCATGGTGGACGACCTGCAATATATCGCGGGCAAGGAATCCACGCAGGAGGAGTTCTTCCACACCTTCAACACGCTGATCGACCACAACCGACAGGTCATCATCTCGGCTGACCGGTCGCCGTCGGACCTCAGCGAGATGGAGGAGCGGATCCGCTCCCGCCTCGGCTGGGGCCTCGTCGCCGACATCGACCAGACCGATTACGAGTTGCGGCTGGGCATCCTCCAGGTGAAGGCGGAGGCGGTGCGGCGGTCGTTCCCGGACCTGTCGATCGCGCCGGC
>JAJLJT010000041.1:0-8637 GCA_033844555.1 Alphaproteobacteria bacterium
GGCCTGGCCGATGAAACCTTCGCAGCAGAGAGCGACCGTGGGGACCCCGGCGGCTTCGGCAATCGCGCTCACCCGCAACACGGCGGGAGTGCACGAGCCTCAGCAGCCCATCCCGGAGACGACCGCGTCGATCTTCAGCGACTTCAGCTTCTCCGGCAGCGCCGCGAGCACCTCGTGCTCCTCGTCGCCGTGGGTCGAGCCGAATTCCTCGTAGCCGACGAATTCCATGCCCGGAAAACGCTTGCCCAGTTCCTCGGTGCAGACGTCCCAGATCTCGTCGCCGCGAAACAGATAGTCCCACAGGAAGGCGACCTTCGCCCCGTCCATCTTCTCCAGCCGCGGCGCCAGTGGCCTTACGTCCACCGACTTGGCGCTGCGCGGCCACACCACGTCATATGTCGTCATCACCCCTCCTCCGGGAGCCTGGGGGGCATCGCTGGCCCTCTCTTCTCGTTCGTGACGACTATGAACGCCCATACGATACTGTCAAGGCACGTCATTGTACCTGCGCAACAAAAATGCTTGATTGACAACAAAAATTTCCCACAGGTAGGCTATCGCAAAAGGCGCCATGGCCGGGTTGGCAAGGCGCGAGAGGGAGGGCTCGGGCGACGTGTCCAACCGGTTCGACATCGCAGTGATCGGCGGCGGAATCACGGGTTTGACAGCCGCGCATCACGCCGCCCTCGGCGGCGCCTCGGTCGTGCATGTGCGCGGAGAGGACCTCCCCGGCGGCCTGATCGGCAATGTCGGGCGCATCGAGGGGTTTCCGTCGGGCGGGCGCGACGTGTCGGGCGCCGATCTGGCGCTTGGCATCGCGGAGGCGAACAAGGCGCTCGGCGTCGAGGATCTGGCCGAGAACGCTGCCGCGGTCGAGAAGGCGGCGCGCGGCTTCTCCATCGCGACAGATGGCCGGACCATCAGGGCCGGGCAGGTGATCGCCGCGACGGGCGCGCGGCTGAAGGCGCTCGACGTCCCGGGCGCGGAAGCGCTGGAGGGCAAGGGCGTGTCGCAATGCGCCTGGTGCGACGGGGCGCTGAACCGGGGACGTGACGTTGTCGTGCTCGGGGCGGGCGACGCCGCGCTCGAGGCGGCGCTTTACCTCGCGCCGCTTGCCCGGCAGGTGACCGTCGTGACCCATGGCGACGGCGTGCGCGGCCGGCAGGCCTATGTGACCCGTCTCGCCGACCATGAGAACGTGGATTTCCGCTGGGCCTGCGAGGTCACGGAGATCGTCGGCGAAAACGGCGTCGAGGCGGTGCGCATCCGCGACACGGAAAGCGGCGGCACCGAGGATCTGCCGTGCTACGGTGTCTTCGTGTTCATCGGCCAGGAGCCCAATTCGGAGATGTTTGCCGGGCTGGTGGAGCGGGACGAGGCGGGGCGCATCCTGACGGACGCCGGCCTCGAAACGTCCTGCGAGGGCCTGTTCGCCGCCGGGGCCGTGCGGGCCGGCTATGGCGGGCGGCTGGTGCAGGCCGTTGGCGAGGCGGCGACGGCGGCCAATGCGGCCGTGGCGCGCTGCGAAGACTGAACCGGGCGCGGGGGTCTCCGCGCACGGAAATGCAAGCCGCGCACAAGACGCGGCAACGAGCACAAGGGAGGACGCTCAATGAACATGATGCCCAACTGGCGGCTCGCTGGGGCCGCTGTCGCACTGTCCGCGGCGCTGGCCGGGTCTGCTGCGGCGGAAACGACCTGGGATCTTTACGCCTTCACCGGCGTGACGCACCCGATCACCGTGCGCTACCAGATGTTCGCCGACGAGGTCGCCGCGGCCACGGACGGCGAGTTGAAGATCATCGTGCGCCCGGCGGGCGAACTGCCGTTCAAGGCGACCGAGGTCGTGAAGGCGACGAGCAGCGGGCAGGTGCAGCTTGCCGCCGCCTATCAGGGCTTCATTTCCGGCGCGGTGCCGGTCGCGTCGATCACCAGCCTGCCGTTCCTCGTGCAGAACGCCGACCAGCTGGAGCAGATCGCGCCCAAGCTGATCGCCGCGGCCGATGCGGAATTCGGCAAGCAGGGCGTGCGCACGCTCTTCTGGCACACCTGGCCGGTGCAGAACATCTATGGGCGTGGCGAGCCGATCCGCAGCCTCGCCGACTTCAAGGGCCGCAAGATCCGGTCGACCGACGGCAAGCAGGCGGAGATGCTGAAGCAGCTCGGCGCCTCGTCGATCAGCCTGACCACGGCCGAGGTGCCGGTGGCGGTCGAGCGCGGCGTGGCCGACGGCTATATCACCGCCGCCTTCAACGTCGTGGGCGCGAAGTGGCAGGAATTCACCGACTGGGCATGGCTGTGCGAAGTGCACATCGGCGGCCCGTCCTACCTGCTGATGAACATCGACGCCTACAACGCGCTGCCCGACAATGTGCGGGCGAAGCTCGACGAGGTCGCAAAGTCCTTCGGTCCGAAGTTCCGGGCGCTCAATCTCGCCGACGAGAAGACGGCGCTGGAGTCGCTCGAGAAGGAGCATGGGGTGACCATGGTGAAGCCGAGCGACGCGGAGATCGCCGAGCTGATCGACCGCATGACGCCCTATTGGGAGACCTGGGCCAACCAGAACGGCGACGCGGCGGTGAAGCTGCTGGCCGACGTCCGGGCCGAATTGGGCAAGTAGGGCCCGTCGAGACGCTGGCGCCGCGCCATCCTGCATCGCGGGGGGCGCGGCGTGCCGCGTGCCGGCGCTGGCCGCCGGCAGAACCCTGGAGGGGGCCGCGTGCACGTTCGTGAACCGACGACAGGCAGCGCCGAAGCGGGGGGCGAGGGTCCTTTGTCCCCGCGTACCGGGCGCTTTGCCCGGGCGGCGGCGCGTCTGTCCGATCTCTTCGGTGCGTTGGCGGGACTGGCGCTGGTCGGGATCGTCGCAATCGTCTTCACCGAAATCGTGCTGCGCCTGTTCAAGCAGTCCCTGCTCGTGACGGACGAAATGGGCGGCTATCTGAACGCGGCAATCGTGTTCCTGGGCCTGGGCTACAGCCTGCGCCATGGGGCGTTCATCCGCATGGAACTGCTCTACGATGCGCTGGGGCCCGCCGCGAAGCGCCTGGCGACCTGGTGCTTCGTCCTGATATCGACCGTGTTCTCGGGCACGCTGGTCTATGTCGCGTGGAAGCATGTCCGCTACGCGTTCGAGCAGGACACGCGCGCGATCTCCGTGCTCGCGACGCCGGAATGGATCCCGCAATCGGTCATGCTGCTGGGGCTTGTGGCGCTGCTGGTGCAGCTTGCCGCCTTCATCGTCGAGAGGGTCCGCAATGTGCCCTGAGCGCCTGCCGTCTCCCGCCAGCCCGGCGGAGGGGCGCCGATGAACCTCGACCTGCTCGTTCTCGTCCTGATCGGGGGGCTCGCCTTTCTGCTTCTCATCGGGCAGTGGACCGCCTTCGCATTGGGCAGCATCGGAACGCTCATCATCTTTCTCAGCAAGGGCGTGAGCGGCCTGGAGGTTCTGAGTTCCGTCATCTGGAACAACACGGCAAGCTACATCCTGGTGGCCGTGCCGCTGTTCCTGCTGATGGGGGATCTGATCCTCCGCAGCGGCGTGAGCCGCTATTTCTACCGAAGCGTGGTGGTGCTGCTGCGCTGGCTGCCGGGCGGGCTTCTCCACGCCAACATCCTGTCCTGCGCGATCTTCTCGGCGGTGTCCGGGTCCAGCGTGGCGACGGCGGCGACGGTGGGCACGGTCGCGATCCCCGAGATGCGGCGGCGCCAATATGCACCCCGGATGATTTTCGGCTCGCTGGCGGCGGGGGGGACGCTCGGCATCCTGATCCCGCCATCCATCGTCATGATTCTCTATGGCGCGCTGGTCGAGGAGTCGATTGCACAGCTCTTCATGGCCGGACTCATCCCGGGCATTGCGCTGGCCGGGATCTTCATGGCCTACATCGCGGTCCGGATCTGGCTCAATCCGTCGCTGGCGCCGGAAGGCGCAGCGCGCGAGGAACTGGACGCCGATCCCGAGGAGGAGCCCGACTGGCGCGACGCGCTGCATGTGCTGCCGATCTGCGGGCTGCTTGGCGCGGTCCTGGGCAGCATCTACACGGGCGTCGCCACGCCCACCGAGGCAGGCGCGATCGGTGTCGCCGGGGCGCTTCTGCTCGGGATCGGTTACCGCGGCCTCGACTGGGAGGTCTTTCGCGGCGCGGTCATGTCCTCGGTGCGCACCACCTGCATGGTGGTCTTCATCATCGTCGGTGCGCAGATCCTGGCGACGGCCCTGACCTATTCCGGGGCCAGCCGGGCGATCAGCGAGTGGGTGCTCGCGCTCGGCCTGTCGAAGTGGATGTTCTTCGCCATGCTCGTCCTGCTGTATGTGGGGCTGGGGTTCTTCGTGGACGGGCTGTCGATGATCTACATGACATTGCCTGTGCTACTGCCACTGGTGCGCACCTTCGGCTTCGACCTCGTGTGGTTCGGCGTCGTGCTGACGATCCTGATCGAGCTTGGCCAGATCACGCCGCCAGTGGGTCTCAATCTGTTCACGATACACGGGATATCCGGAGGCAGCCGGTTCTCCGAGGTGGTGCGGGGCGCTGCGCCCTATGTCGCGCTGATGCTGGCTATGATCCTGCTGCTTGCCCTGTTCCCGGGGCTCGCGCTGTGGCTGCCGGCGACCATGATGGGCTAGACGCTGCGGGGGAAGTGGCGGAAGAGGGTGGGAGTCGAACCCACCAGACGCGGCTTGCGCGCCTCAACGGGTTTGAAGCCCGTGCGGACCACCGGGATCCGATCCTCTTCCATGCGTTGTGGCTGCCGGCGGCGCATCGGGGATCCCGTGTCCCCCGAACACATCCTCGGGCGGGCGGACGGCCCGGCGGGTGTCGCCGTCGCGCCGGGTGAAGCCCAGCCGGTCGAAATACTCCAGCAACTCGATCGTCAGGTTTCGGCCAAGGCCCGACCGGTCGCGGAACTCCGCGGCGGTGAAGCCGCCGTCCACGCCTTGCCGCGTCCCGTCCTCCGCAAGGTCTGCCAGGCGCCGCAGCGCCCTCTGCGTCAGATAGCGGTTGGGGGTGACGCGGGTCGCCTCTCCCAGCATCGCGGCCCGGGCGAGCATGGCTTCTGTGCGGTCCTGCGCGACGTCGAGGGCGGCTGCCAGCTCGGAGATCACGGGCGGGCGTCCCGGCGCCTCCAGCAGCGGTCGGGCGCGGGCCCAGAGCGCGGCATCCTCGGCGTTCAGGCGCGGCGCGTGGGTCGCAAGCCGCAGCAAGGGCCCGGCGCGCACGGCCCCGCCCGCCGCCACGAGGTCCGCGACGGCGGCGTCGAGCGCTGCGGGCAGGCAGGGCCGGGGCAGCATGCGTGCCAGCGCCGTGCGGTCGGGCCCCGCCCGGTCCGGCTGGCTGCGGTGATGATGGGCGAGGGTGTCCAGGATCGCGCACTTCAGTGCTTCGGCATGGCCGCGCGTGAGGCCTGCGTCGCCGTCCGCGCCGGACGCGACCACGGGCACGCGCGCGCGCAGCGCATCCGCCTCGGCCGGGTCGAGGTTCCAGGCCGTGTCGAGCGCCCCCAGCGGCACGCCGCCCGGCATCCCTTCCAGCAGTGACTGCAAGGCCGCCGCTCGGCCGCTGCCGCGCAGTGCGGCCAGCCACGCGAGCCGTGCAGGTGCGCCGCGACCGCGCCGCAGGCCGTGCGGGTCGACGATGCGTCCCCCGCCCAGCGTCTCGCGTGCCGACTGGTCGCGCAGGATCACGGCGTCGCCCGCCGCCGCGACGGCCGGGCGCGAGAGCACGATCTGGGCGAGTGCGCTTTCTCCGGGCGCCAGCGTCGCGCGGTCGAGGAGAAAGAGCCTGCCGGGGATATCCGCGCTGCCCAGGTGCACATGAACGGGCGTATCGCGCTTCAGCGCGCGCTCGTGCGTGGCGAGCAGCCGGACATCGACGTCGAGACGCGCCGACACAGGCGCCACGCGCGGCGCCACCAGCCAGTCGCCGCGGTGAATGTCGGCCTTCTCCACCCGGCCCGCCAGGTTGACCGCGCAGCGGTCGCCGGCGCGGGCCACCTCCGCCGGGCGGTTCTGCACCCTCAACCCCCGGATCCGCACCTCGCGGCCGCCGGGCTCCAGCCGCAGCGTTTCGCCCAGCCCCGCGCGGCCCGACTGCACGAGGCCGGTGACCACCAGCCCCGTTCCGTCGACATGGAAGGCGCGGTCTATCGCGAGACGGAAGTTTCCGCGCGGGTCGGGCGCGGAGGCGCTTTCGGCGAGCGCGCGCAGGTGTGCCGCAAGGCCGGCCACCCCGGCGCCGGTCGTGCTGGAGACCGGCAGCACGGGCGCATTGGCCAGGCCCGTCCCTTCCAGCAGGCGCGCGACCTCCTCGCGGGCCGCGTCGAGGCGTGCGGGGCTCACCCGGTCGGCCTTGGTCAGCGCCACCAGCCCCTCGCGCACCCCGGCGAGGTCGAGCACGGCGAGGTGCTCCCGCGTTTGCGGCATCGGCCCGTCGTCGGCCGCGATCACCAGCAGCGCCGCCTGTATCCCCGTGACCCCGGCCAGCATGTTGCGGACGAAGCGGCTGTGGCCCGGCACGTCGACGAAGCCGATGGTGTGGCCCGGCGCGATCTGCGTGTCGTAGACGAAGCCAAGGTCGATGGTCAGGCCGCGCGCCTTCTCTTCCGGCAGGCGGTCTGCGTCCTGCCCCGTCAGCGCGCGCAACAGGCTGGTCTTGCCGTGGTCGACATGGCCCGCCGTGGCGATGATCATGGCGCCCCGTCCGAAAGGTCGAGCGCGCCGAGTTGCGCGACGAACGCCGCCTCGTCCTCCAGGCAGCGCAGGTCGAACAGCAGCGCACCGCCCGCGATGCGCCCGGCCACCGGGCGTGGCAGGCGGCGGAACGCGCGCGCCAGCGCCTCCACCTTGCCGCCCGCCTTCCGCCCCCCGTGCGGGGTGAGCGCCAGCGCCCGGCTCGGCAGCAGGTCCACGGGCAGGGCGCCGCTGCCGATCTGGCTCCGGCACGCCACGATGTCGACCTCTGCGGCCCCTGCGACGGCGGTGCGCACCGGTCCCGCGAGACGCTCGGCCCGCCCGGCGATCTCCGCTTCCGGCACGGTCAGCATCCGCAGGACCGGCAGCTTCTCCGCCAGGAACTCGGGCCGTTCGTACAGGCGCAGCGTCGCCGACAGCCCGGCGAGAATGATCTTGTCGAGGCGCAGCGCGCGCTTCATCGGGTTGCGGCGGATGCGGTCCACGAGATCCGCACGACCGGCGACGATCCCGGCTTGCGGGCCGCCCAGCAGCTTGTCGCCGCTGAAGGTCACGAGATCCATGCCGGCCGCCAGCGACTCGCCGGGCGTCGGCTCGTGCGGCAGGCCGTAGCGCTCGAGATCGACCAGCGTGCCGCTCCCCAGGTCGCAGACCGCGGGAAGCCCCGCCTCATGGGCGATCCGGGCGACGTCGGCTTCGCTCACGGCGGCGGTGAAGCCGGTGACGGCGTAATTGCTGGCATGGACCTTCATCAGCAGTGCCGTCTGGTCCCCGATCGCGCCGGCATAGTCGCGCGGGTGAGTGCGGTTCGTCGTGCCGACCTCGCGCAGGCGGGCGCCCGCGCGCGCCATCACGTCGGGAATGCGGAACGCGCCGCCGATCTCGACGAGCTCGCCGCGCGAGACGATCACCTCGCGGTCCTGCGCCAGCGTGTTGAGCACGAGCAGCACGGCGGCCGCATTGTTGTTGACGAGGGTCGCGGCCTCGGCCCCGGTCAGGCGGCAGACCTGCGCCTCCACGCGCGCGTCGCGGTCCCCGCGGCGTCCTGTCTCGAGGTCGTATTCGAGGTCCGAAGGCTCGGCCGCCGCCGCGGCCATCTCGCGGATCGCTTCCGCTGCCAGCGGCGCCCGGCCGAGATTGGTGTGGATTACCGTGCCGGTCAGGTTGAACACGCTGCGGACCGCCGGCGCGAGCCGCTCCGCGATCCGCGTCTCGACCGCGCGGGCAAGCGCCTGCGGGTCGGACAATGGCTCCGCCAACGCCCCGCCTGCGATCCGCGCGCGGGCATCGGTCAGCACGTCGCGTGCTGCATCGCGCACCGCGGTGGCGCCGTTCTCGCTCACAAGAGTTTGGAAAGGAGCGCTTCTCAGGAGAACGTCGACGGACGGAAGAAGGTCGAAGCGCCGCCGCGCGTCTGTCCTGGCATCGTCCATCTTCGGCGGTTGTCCCGAAATCCCGGTGTCTTGTCCGGATGACCCTAGGCTGGCGGTCGAATCGTTGTCAATCTGGGCGGACTGTTGCGTACAAGCAATGGCTCAGCCTGCACTCTTGGCGAACAGCATGGGCGCCACCTCGTCGCGCAACGTGAGCATCGCCTTGGCCACCTCCGGCACGCCGATGGTCGCCACGCGTTCCGAAATGCCGATGGCGACCATGCCGTGCGCCATCCGGTTGCGAGAGTCGAAGAAGGGGACCGCGACGACCGTGACACCCGATATGTAGTTGCCGACATCGACCGCATAACCAAGCTCGCGCGCCTGGCGAACCTCCTCGCGCCAGACGTCGAAGTCGGGTGGGTTGTCCCAGTGCAGCGCCGCGAACCCCTTGCGCAGCGTTGCTTCGTCGGGCGCGTTGAAGGCTGCGAAGCAACGGCCCGTGGCGCTGATCATCGCGGGAAAGCGGCTGCCGAGATCGACCTGCAGCCGGAACGGCAGCGGAACCTG
>JAJLJT010000042.1:0-9108 GCA_033844555.1 Alphaproteobacteria bacterium
AAATGCTTGCGGAGCCGGAAGGTGCACTTCCGACGCCCGTGCCTACGGATCGCCATATTGTCCGGGGCTGTTCTTTGGCCTTGACGCCGCCTGCTCACCGCCGCAAACTCGAAAACATTGTATGCAATTTGGCATCGAAACGGTTCCACTGCGTTCTGTGCCGGATGCATACGGACAAGGCGGCCCCGCGAGGCGAACGGGCCGCCCGATGCCGGAAAAACCGGCGCGGTTGGACGGAGGGAGTCGTGCGCTGACGAACCGGGCGGCGGGCAGAATGCCGCCCGCGCCCGCATCAGCGTTCAGCACTGCAACGGGCCGGAACAGGCCAAACAGGGAAGGCTTCACAATGACCGGATCGAACAAGGGCATCGGGCCCGACACGCAAGCCAAGGCCGGCCAAACCTCTCGGCGTGGGTTCCTGAAGGCCTCCGCAGCGGCCGGCGCGGTCGCCATCGCGATGCCGTGGGTGACCACCAAGGCACGCGCCGCCGGCACGCTCAATATCGTCCTGAACCAGGGCCTGCTCGCCAAGCTCTGGATCGACGAGCTGAACCCGAAGTTCGAGAAGCTGACCGGCGCCAGCCTGAACGTCCAGCAGTCGGTGACCTCGAACATGCTGGCGATGCTGAAGACGCAGAAGGACAATCCGCCGGACCTGATGCAGTTCTCCGAAGCCGGCGTGTTCATCGCGGCCGAGCAGGGCCTGCTGAAGCAGCACAACACCGCGAACATCCCGAACTTCGCGATGCTGCGCCCGGCCTTCAACATGGCCGACAACTACTCCGCCGGCTGCATCGACGCGATGCACACCATCCACTACAACACGCAGCGCGTGAAGGAGGCGCCGACCAGCTGGGCCGCCCTCTGGGATCCGGCCAACAAGGGCCAGATCGCGATGCCGCCGGTGACGTGGAACAACGGCGTGCGCATGGTGACGACGGCGGCGCAGATCGCCACCGGCAAGCCCTTCAAGGACGCGCAGTACGAGATCGAGGCGGGCATCGCCAAGCTGGCGGAACTGAAGGACAATGGCGTCACGGTCTACACCGGCGCGCCGCAGGCCATCCAGATGATGCAGAGCGGGCAGATCCCGCTGGTGCCCTTCTACGGCGCCTTCGTGAACCCGCTGATCGCGCAGGGCGCGCCCATCGCGCCGGCTCCGAACCTCGCTGAGGGCACGCACGGGGAGATCGTCGGCCTCAACATGCCGGTGAACGCGCCGAACGTGGAACTGGCGGAGGTTTACGTGAACCTCAGCCTGGAGAAGGAGTTCCAGGCGAAGATCGACAGCGTGCTGCACGCCCGCTGCGGCCACAAGGAGGTGGAGCCGTCGGCCCGCACGCTCGAACTGATCGGCGATCCCGACAACACGCTCTATGCGGACTGGGCCTTCCTGTCGAAGAACCGGCCCATGATCACGGAGAAGTGGAACGAGGTCTTCGGCTGAGGGGCACCCGCCCCTCCCGCGCCTTCGGGAGTTGCCTGGCATGACAGCGACGGCGTCCGCCGTGACACCTGCCGCCGTCCGCCCCCGCGGCGGGCGGTGGCAGCGCTATGCGCCGGCGGCGTTGCTGCTGGCGCCCCTGATGGCGTTCATGCTGATCTTCTACCTCATTCCCATCGGCCAGATGGTGGGCGAGAGCCTCACCTACTGGTCGGGAGATGCGGTGGAGGACAAGGCCACCCCTACCCTCTACCAGTACGAGAAAACACTCGAAAGCAGCCGGGCGACCGGCTCCATCGTCCGGACCTTCCGCATCTCGCTCCTGTCGGTGGCGATCTGCTTCCTGCTGAGCTACCCCATCGCGCTGTGGCTGCTGTTCGCGGGACGCAAGCTGCGGACGGGGGTGCTTCTGGTCGTGTTCATCTCGCTTGCGTCCAGCCTGATCGTGCGGAACTACGGCTGGCTGGTGGTGCTGGCCGACGCAGGCCCCGTGAACAACCTGCTGATCGCGCTGGGACTCATCGAGTTTCCGTTGCGGCTGACCTATTCGGAGGGCGCCATCGTCACCGCGCTCGTCCATTACGGGATGCCGTTCATGATATTGCCGATCTACGGCTCGCTGCTGCGCATCCCGTCGTCGTTCTGGGAGGCGTCGCAATCCCTGGGCGCGACCAGCATGCGCACGCTGTGGCGCGTGATCCTTCCGCTCTCCATGCCGGGCGTGTTCGGCGGCACCATGCTCGTCTTCGCGGTGTCGATGAGCGCGTTCGTGACGCCGCTGATGCTGGGTTCGCCCTCGACGGCCATGGTCTCGCAGGTCGCCGCCGAGCAGCTTCTCGTCCAGCTCAACTTCGCCTGGGGCTCGGCGATCATGACCACGCTGACGGTCGTGACGCTCGCCATCGTCGTGCTCTATGCGCTGGCCGTGCGAAAGGTGTTCCGGGTCGATGTCTGAAAGGAGCCCCTTCCGCATCGCGCTCGCCGCCCTCGCCTGGGTGTCGATGGCGTTCCTCGTCTTTCCGGTGATCCTGACGGCGGTCGTCTCGCTCAACGATTCCTTCTTCATCGAGTTTCCGCCCAAGGCGCTGTCGTTCCGCTGGTACGAGAACCTCGCCGCGATCCACCGGATCGGCGAGGCGACAGCGATTTCCTTCGCCATCGCGGTTGCGGCGGCGGGACTGGCGACCGTGCTGGCGCTCGGCGCGGCGCTTGCCATCGCCCGGCACCCCTTCCCCGCCAAGCCGGGGATCACGGCTTTCCTGCTGTCGCCTGTGACGCTGCCCATGGTGGCGATCGGCATCGCGCTCGTGCAGTTCTTCATCGCCATCGATGCGGCCTTCACATGGTGGAGCCTCGCCATCGGCCACGTCGTTCTGGTGATCGCCTACCCGGTGCGCACGCTGGTCGCGTCGCTGACGCTGTCGGACACCTCGCTGGAGGACGCAGCCCGTTCTCTCGGCGCGTCGCGCTGGACGGCCTTCAGGACCGTCACGCTGCCGCAACTGAAGCCGGGGCTTGTCAGCGGCTTCCTGTTCGCCTTCCTGATCAGCTTCGACAACTACCCGATCAGCGTGTTCCTGGTGCGCGGCGACCTGACCACCATGCCCATCGAGGTGTTCAACTACATCTCGAACAATTTCGACCCGACGCCGGCGGCGTTCTCGACCGTCTACATCCTCGTCATCAGCGTGGTGATCGCGGCGGCCGAGTACCGCTACCGCATCATGTCGCTGTCCATTCCCCGCTCGTGAGGTCCAGATGGCCCGTCTCGAACTCGACCGCGTGAATGTCTGGCTGGGGGGCAACCACGTCCTGCAGGACCTCTCCCTGACCGTCGAGGAGGGCGAGTGCATTGCGTTGCTCGGCCCCTCCGGCTGCGGCAAGACGACGACGCTGCGCACGGTCGCGGGCTTCATCCGTCCCGATGGCGGCGACGTCCGCGTCGGCGGCGCCTCGATCGCGCGCATGGCCCCGAACAAGCGCAATGTCGGCATCGTGTTCCAGGACTACGCGCTTTTCCCGCACATGACGGTGGCGGAGAATGTGGCCTACGGCCTCGAGATGCGCGGCGTCGCAAAGGCCGAACGCGAGGGCCGCGTGGCGGAAGCCCTCGACCTCGTCCGGCTCGGCGACTTCGGCGCGCGCTACCCGCAGCAGCTCTCGGGCGGGCAGAAGCAGCGCGTGGCGCTCGCCCGCGCCATCGTGATCCGGCCCGACATATTGCTGCTGGACGAGCCGCTGGGCGCGCTCGACCGCAAGCTGCGCGACGCCATGCAGGTGGAGTTGAAGCAGCTTCAGCGCAGCCTCGGCATCACGACGATCATCGTCACCCACGACCAGGAGGAGGCGCTGTCGCTCTCCGACCGGATCGCGGTCATGTTCGACGGGCGGCTGCACGCGCTCGACGCGCCCGACCGGCTTTACGAAGCGCCCGACAGCGCCCGCGTCATGGACTTCCTCGGCGCGGTCAACACGCTTTCCGGGACCGCGGAGGCCGCGGGCGACAGCATCGCCATCGCCTGCGACTGCGGCACGCGGCTTTCCGCACATATCGAGGGATTGCGGCCGGGCCGGGCGGTCACGCTCGGCATAAGGCCGGAGCATATCGCCCTTCTGCCCGCGGACGCCGAGGCGGGCGAGAACGCCGTCGACGCACAGGTGGAGGAGATCGTCTACAAGGGTGCCTTCGCCGACGTGATCGCCCTGACCGAAACCGGCCGCCGCTTCCACGTGCGCACCGAGCCTGCGCGGCTCGCCGATTCCGGCGTGAAGCGGGACGCAGCCGTGCGCCTGCACCTGCCCTCTCGCCACCTGATCCTCGTCGAGGCATCCTGAGCCGAAGAAAAAACGAAGGGAGGACGCCATGAGCGACAGCGAACGCAAGGTCAACGACGTGGGCGGCCTGCCCGGCGGGCCCATCGACCTGCACGAGCACGCCAACACGCTGCACGAGAAGCGCGTCGACGCGCTGGTCATGCTGATGGTCAATCCGCGCATCGGGGCCTTCACGGTCGACTCGCTGCGCCGCGCCATCGAGGAGAACACGCCGCAGGAATACGCGAGCCTCGGCTACTACTCGAAATGGCTGAAGGCGGTGCGCCAGCTACTCGTCGAGCAGGCGGTGCTGACCGAGGACGAGATCGAGGCGAAGATGGCCGAGGTACGCAAGCGGATGGAGGCAGAGGCCCATGCTTGATGCGCCCTATCGCTACAAGCCTGGCGACCGCGTCCGGGTGGCGCAGAAACCGGCGGAGCGGCATTGCCGCACCCCCAGCTATCTGCGCGGCAAGCCGGGCGTCGTGATGTCCGTCACCGGCGCCTACCGCAATCCGTCGCTGCTCGCCTTTCACAAGCCTGGCCTGCCGGTGATCCCGCTCTACCGCGTCCGGTTCCGCCAGGACGACGTGTGGGAGGACGTGACCGGCAGCCCCGACAGCGTCGCCGCCGACATCTACGAACACTGGCTCCTGCCCGCGGACGGGAGCGATACCGGGGAGACCTCCCATGGGTGACCATCATCACGACCATGACCACGCGCATGGGCACGACCATGACCATGCGCCCATCGAGGAAGTGGCCGCCGCGCCCGTCGAGGACCGCATCCTCGAGACCGCGATCCGCGAACTGCTGATCGAGAAGGGCGTCATCTCGGCGGAGGACGTGCACCGCCAGATCGACATCGTGGACAGCCGCAACCCCGCACTCGGCGCCCGCGTCGTGGCGCGGGCGTGGACCGATCCGGACTTCAAGGCGCGACTGATCGAGCATCCGCTCAAGACCATCCAGGACACGTTCGGCATGGACATGACCTCGCCGCTCGAACTGGTGGTGCTGGAGAACACGCCCGAGGTGCACAATGTCGTCGTGTGCACGCTGTGCTCCTGCTATCCGCGGATGCTGCTCGGCATTCCGCCGGCCTGGTACAAGGCGGTCGACTACCGCTCCCGCGTGGTGCGGGAGCCGCGCGCGGTGCTGGCGGAATTCGGCGTGACGCTGCCGGATGCCCAGGAGGTGCGCGTCTCCGATTCGACCGCCGACCTGCGCTTCCTCGTGCTGCCCGCCCGGCCCGAAGGCACCGAGGGCTGGAGCGAGGAGGCGCTGGCCGCCATCGTCACCCGCGACTGCATGATCGGCACCGGCCTGCCCGACCCGGCGGTGAAACGCGACGAGGCTGCCTGACGGCCCAATTCCCGCCTGCGTCAGAGACGCCGCCCTGCGCTCCGGCTCCGGGCGGCGTTTTCACGTAAGGGTTTAAGCCTTCCTTAGATACACTCGGGGCAAGAGAATCGGCACCGGAGGTGGGCCGCAAGGGGTCCGCGCGCCACTGACTTGCCAGGGGAGAGGCACCGCCCATGATCGTCACGCCCTTCATGATCGCCGCCATGATCGTCGCGGCCATTGCCATCGCCATCCTCTATGCGGGCATCAAGACGGTCCCGCAGGGCGAACAATGGACGGTGGAGCGGTTCGGCCGCTACACCCGCACGCTGGAGTCGGGCCTGCACATCATCGTTCCCTTCGTCGACCAGGTGGGCAAGCGCCTGAGCATCATGGAGCAGGTGCTCGACGTGCCTGAGCAGACGGTCATCACCCGGGACAACGCTTCGGTCGTGGCCGACGGCGTCGTGTTCTTCCGCGTCGACAATGCCGCGCGCGCCGCCTACCAGGTGCAGAACCTGCAGGACGCCATCGTCAACCTGACCATGACCAACCTGCGCTCGGTCATCGGCTCCATGGACCTCGACGACACGCTGTCGAAGCGCGCCGAGATCAACGAGATCCTCATGGGCATCATCGACGAGGCGACGAACCCCTGGGGCGTCAAGATCATGCGCATCGAGATCCGCGACCTGCGCATGTCGGACGAGTTGCAGGACGCCATGAACCTGCAGATGACCGCCGAACGCCGCCGCCGCGCCTCGGTGACCGAGGCGAACGGCCTGCGGGAGGCCGAGATCCTCAAGGCGCAGGGCGAGAAGGAAGCCGAGATCCTGCGCGCCCAGGGCCTGCGCGAGGCGGCCTTCCTCGAGGCCGAGGCGCGCGAGCGTGCCGCCGAGGCCGACGCCAAGGCGACCATGATGGTCTCGCGCGCCATCGCGGAGGGCGACATCCAGGCCGTGCAGTTCTTCCTCGGACAGAAATATGTCGAGGCGCTGCAAACCATCGGTTCCTCGCAGAACTCCAAGCTCGTTCTCATGCCGCTCGAAGCCGCGGGCGTCACCGGCGCCATCGCGGGCGTGGGCGAGCTGGTGAAGTCCATGGGCGCCGGGCAGGCGGCGCGCTAAGCTCGCCTGCCGAGGGAGGGTCTCGCGATGGAAAACCTCTTCGACCTGACATGGGGCTGGATCATCGGCGGGCTGATCCTCGCCGGGCTGGAAATCGTGATCCCCGGCGTCTTCCTCATGTGGATCGGCCTCGGCGCCATCGCGACGGGGGTCGTGCTGGCGCTCTTCCCGGACCTGCCGTTCGCGTGGCAGGCGCTGTTCTTCGCGGTGCTGATGCTCTCCTCGCTCGGCCTCGGCTTCGTGATCCAGAGGCAGAGCGACCGGACGCCCGCGACCCAGCTTCTCAACCACGAGCTTCAGGCGATGGTCGGGCGGCGCTATGTCGCCATCACGACGTTTGCCGCGGGCCGTGGGCGCATCAAGGTGCAGGATTCGAGCTTCGCCGCGGTGAGCGACGAGGAGATCGCCGAGGGCGACCTGGTGGAGGTCGTGGCCATCGCCGACGGCCGCCCGCAGGTCGAGAAGCGCGCCGCCTGACACGGCGGTTCGGCTGCCGCCGCGCCTCTGCGCACAGGTTGCACGGGTTTGCGGTCACTCCTCCACCCGGGACAGGGAAAGACCCATGCCGGTAAGCGTGTCCCCCTCCCGGGCGAACACCACGCTTCCGTTCGGACCTTCCACGAAGATGTCGTCGGCGACCACCTCGTACTCGCCCCCGAAGCGCATCCCCATCATCGCGAAGATCACACGGCGCTCATCGACGAACTCCAGCGACGATATCCCCTGCCGGTCCCGGAAGGTGTGGCCCACGAGATCGGGATCGCCACCAGCTGCCAGGATGCGGGCCCGGCGTTCAGCCTCCTGCGCGGCGACCTGTGAGGAAAGCTCCTCCTGCCGCATACGCGCGGCGCCGACATAGCGATCGCGCAACCTGTCCTCGACATGCTCGAGGCTTTCGGCCCAGCCAGCCGCCGCTTCTGCCCGTTGGATGCCTTTCCGGTCCGCGGACAGGGCCGCCAACTCCGCCTCGAACGCAGGGAATACCTCGCGGCCGTGCGCTGTCGATATGCTCTCGGCCTCGCGCCGGAATGCCGCGAGCGCGTCGGGGCTCGCCAAGTCCTCGGTCTTCGCGAGCACGAACCCCACGATGCGCAGAAGCTTTCCGAACCCGTCGAGATCCTTTGGCCCCTCCCGCAGCTTCGGCACGGCCTCCACAAGAATCTCATCGGCCAGCGCCTGCTTGCGCCGTGCGCCATGGGCCTCAACCTCGGCCAGCAGCGGCGGGGCGACATTTGCGGCGCGCACGGTTTCGACGACCGCATCCGCCTTGCCGAGCGAGTCGAAATCGACCGGCAGGGCGTCGAGCCGGGCTTTCGCATCCGCCACGACGTTCCGCTGCCGCTCCCGTTCGCGCGCCTCGGCCGCCGCCGCGACGGCGGTTTCGATCTGCCCGCGCCGCGCCTCTGCGACCGCACGATAGGCCTCGCGCGTCTCCGGCGCGATCCCGTCCCAATCGGCAGCCCGCGACTCCAGCGCCGCAAGATCCTGCAGGCCGCTCTCGTCGGCGGGCAGGGCGGCGACGCGGTCCGCGAACTCGCTCAAAGCCGCCTCGGCCATTGCGTTTCGCCGCTTGTCCACCCCGGCTGCAAAGCTTTCCATACGCCCCTGCCCCGCATGGCTGCCGACCGCATTCAGCGTGCGGCTGACCAGTGCATCCAGCTGGTCGATGCCGTCGAGCGTTTCGGGCAGCGCCGCCGCCTCGCGCTCTGCTTCGTCGAGAGTGAGGCGTGCAATCGTCTGCTGCCGGGCCGCCGTGTGGGATCGAAGGATGGCCCGCCGGTCGGGATCGAGAGAGCCGGATATCATGGACACGATCGTCTCCGCGCCCTTGAGCGATCGTGCCTCATCGGGCAGGGCGTCGACCTGCGCACGCGCCTGCGCCAGCATGTCGTCGCGCAGCGCATCGCGCTCCTCCTCGGCGATCTCTTCGAGTGCGGCGTAGTCCGCTGCGGCGAGGCCATCGCCATAGCGCGCCCGCGTGTCCTCTAGCGCCGCGTCGATCCGGGCAAGGCCCGCAGCGCCGGCAGGATGCTCCCTCACCTGCGTCTCCGCCTCATCCATGTAGGCATCGCGCAGTTCCTCATAGCGCGCATCGAGCCGCGGCAGTGCGTCGGCCGCGAACTCCTCCGGCGTCTGGCGTAGGGCCGAGCGTACGACGGCACGGCCTGCACGTGCCTCCTTTGTCCGGAGGCGCGCGATTTGGTGACCCCTCGCGGTCAGCGCCTCCCGGTTTCCCGCCTCGGCCTCCCTGACGAGCGCAAGCACCCGCAGCAGAGACGGCGAGTCCGGCATTTCGAGCAGGCTGTCGAGCGACCTGTCGAGCTTCCGGTCCGCGCGCGCGCTCTGCCGGATATGCGCCCTGAGATTGCCGGACACGAA
>JAJLJT010000043.1:0-5449 GCA_033844555.1 Alphaproteobacteria bacterium
GTCATCGCCTCGGGCAGGCTCAGCACCGGCGCGTAGCAGGCGTCGAGCCCCTCCATCGCCGCGTCCCACTCGTCGCGGGTCTTCGTGGCGAACACCTCCGCGAAGCGCACCTTCATCGCGGGCCAGGCGTCGCGGTCGTACTGTGCGGGCAGGTCCGCGTCGGCGAGACCCATGCCCTTCAGCAGGTCCTTGTAGAACTTGCCCTCGACCGCGCCGACGCTGACGTATTTGCCGTCCTTCGTCTCGTAGACATTGTACCAGGGCGCGCCGCCGTCGATGACGTTGCTCTCCAGCGTGTGCCGCCACGTCCCCGCCGCGTGATAGCCGTAATAGGTCGTCAGCAGCGAGGAGATGCCGTCGACGATGGCCGCGTCGACCACCTGCCCCTTGCCGGTGCTGCGGGCGGAGTGGAGGCCCGCGAGCATCCCCACCACGAGGTAGAGCGCACCCCCGCCAAGGTCCGCCACGAGGTTCAGCGGGATCGCGGGCGGCTGGCCCTGCCGCCCGATCATCGACAGCGCGCCGCTGATCGCCAGGTAATTGATGTCGTGGCCGACCGCGGGGGCGAGCGGGCCCGTCTGCCCCCACCCGGTCATCCGGCCGTAGACGAGGCGCGGGTTGACCGCGTGCACGTCGGCGGGTCCCAGCCCCAGCCGCTCCATCACGCCCGGACGGAACCCCGCGATCAGGCCGTCGGCGTCCTTCAGCAGGCGCAGCACGAGGTCGCGCGCGCCCTTCGCCTTCAGGTCGACCGCGACGGACGCACGCCCGCGCCGCGTCGTGTCGTGCTCGATGGCGCGGGGCACGCCGAGGCCGCTCGGCGCCGTCCGGTCGAGGCGCAACACGTCCGCCCCCATGTCCGACAGCATCATGGCGGCGAACGGTCCGGGGCCGATGCCGCCGAACTCGATGATCTTCATGCCTGCAAGCGGTCCCATGCCTCTCCTCGTCATCCCCGGTGCCGGAGGAACGGCCGGGGAAGGGAGCGCCCCGGCCGCCGCCTCACATGCCCATCATCTTTGCGATGATGTTGCGCTGAATCTCGCTCGTGCCCGCGCCGATGGGGCCGATGCGCGAATCGCGGAAGAACATTTCCATGTCGTAGGCCGTTGTGTAGCCCGCCCCGCCCAGGATTTGCAGCCCCATGTTCGCACATGTGAAATTGTTTTCCGTTGCGATGACCTTCGCCATGGAGGTTTCCATCACCGCGGGCTGCCCGTTATCCAGCAGTTCCGCGACCCGGTAGACGAACAGGCGCGAGGTTTCCGCCATCATCCGCATGTCGGCGAGCTTGTGCTGGATCGCCTGGAACTTCGTGATCGGCTTGCCGAACTGTTCGCGCTGCTTGGCGTAGTCGAGCGCGTAGTCGAGCACCTTGAACGTGTTGCCCGCGCCGACGGCGGCGATGCACATCCGCTCCACGTTCAGGCAGTCCATGAGGTTGTACCAGCCGCAGTTCTCCTCCCCGATCATCCAGGAGGCCGGCGTGCGCACATTGTCGAGGAACACCTCGTTGGCGTGCGTCGTGTGCCGTCCCAGCATGTCGAGCGGGCGGATCGTGACGCCCGGCTGGCGCGCGTCGACGAGGAAGATCGTCATGCCGCGCTGGCCCGCGTCGGGCTTCGTCTTGGTGACCACGATCAAATAGTCCGCGACGTGGGCGCAGGTCGTGTAGAGCTTCTGCCCGTTGATCACGTACTCGTCGCCGTCGCGCACCGCGCGGGTGCGGATCGAGGCCGCGTCCGAGCCCGCCGACGGCTCCGTCAGGCCGAGCGCAAGCTTCACCTCCCCGCTCATGATCTTCGGCAGGAACTCCTCGCGCACCTCGTCGGAGGCGTGGCGGCAGACATGCATGCCCGCGTAGACGATGGTCGTGAGATAGGCCGTGGCGATCCCGCCATAGTGATAGGCCATCGCCTCGATCAGCACCGCGAGGTCCTTGTTCGTGGCGCCCATGCCGCCGAACTTCTCCGGATAGGCAAGCCCCATCCAGCCCGCGTCGGCGAGCGCCTGGTAGGCCTCGAACGGGAACTCCCCCGCCTTGTCGAGCGCCTTGATCTTCTCGCGCGGCAGCACGCGTTCGAGCAGGTCGAGCACGTTCTTCCGGATCATCAGCTGTTCTTCCGACAGCCCGTAGAGATTGACCGTTTCCATCATCGCGCTCACTCCGCCTTGCCGGCGGCCTGTGCGCCCGCCCGCGTCATCACCATCGTCGTGAACAGCCCGCTCTGCACCAGCGTGCCGTCCTGCTTGACGAGATCCATCCGCCGCTTCAGCACGCCCCGGTCGCCCTTCGACGTCACGCGCGCCTCCAGCACGGTCGTATGGAGCGTTACGGTGTCGCCGAAGAACACCGGCGCGTGGAAGCGCCACTCGTCGATGCCGAGGAAGGCGATCGCCGTGCCGTCGAGGTCGCCGATCCGCGCGCTCAGCCCCGTGCAGACCGAGAGACACAGCGCGCCGTGCGCGATCCTCTGTCCGAACGGGCTTTTCGCCGAGTGCACCGCGTCGGTGTGCGCCGGGTTGGTGTCTCCGGACAGGCCCGAGAACATGACCACGTCCGTTTCGGTGATGGTCCGGCCCGGGCTCTGCGCCTTTTCGCCGACCTTGAAGTCCTCGATATATTTCGCCATCAGCCCCTCCCCTCTTGTTCCTTCGTCACGATCAGCGCGTCGACCGCGACGGCGCGCGCGCCATGCACGATGACCGGGTTCACGTCGACCTCCTCGAGGAGGTCCGCGGCATCGGCCACGAATTCCGAGAAGCGCGCGACCTGTCCGGCCAGCGCATCGACGTCCACCGGCTCCGACCCGCGATAGCCCTTGAGCAGCGCCGCGCCCTTGAGGCTTTCGAGCATCTCCCGCGCCTCCGCCGCGCTCACCGGCGCGAGCCCGACGGCGGTGTCGCGCAGCAGCTCGACCAGCGTCCCGCCGAGGCCGACCGCCACCAGCGGCCCGAACTGCGCGTCGATCCGCGCGCCCAGCACCAGTTCCAGGCCGCCCGGCACCATCTCCTGCACCACGCACCCTTCGATCCGCGCCGAGGGGGCGTAGGCTTTCGCCGCCGCCGCGATCTGCGCGAAGGCCGCGCGCACTGCGTCCGCATCGGCGAGGTTCAGCACCACGCCGCCCGCTTCCGTCTTGTGCGCGATGTCGGGCGAGGCGATCTTCAGCGCGACCGGAAAGCCGATTTCCTGCGCCGCCCGCGCCGCGTCGTCCGCGTCCTTCGCCAGCCGCTCCTTCAGCACGCCGACGCCATAGCGCGCGAGGATGTCCTTCGCCGTCACCTCGTCCGGGCTGCGCGTGCCCCGGGGCAACGACGTCAGCGCGGCCCGCGCCGCCTCGCCTGCCTCTGCGTCGCTCAGCCGCACGGGCGCGCCCCGCGCCTGCGCCTCGGCACGCCGCCGGTGCCAGCGGAACCAGTTGGCCAGCGCCTCGAAGCAATGGTCGGTCGAGCGGAAGATCGAGGCGTGCGCGTCCGCGTCCAGCACCTCGCTGCCCGGCCCCTGCAGCCAGTCGTTCATCCAGATGCCGACGATGGGCAGGCCCGTGCGCCGCGCCATCTCGCTCATCAGCGGCGTGCGCGCGCCCGAACTGACCGCGCTCGCGAACACCAGCGGCACGATCAGCGCGTCGAACGAAGGATCGGCGGCGAACGCCTCGAAGCAGCCGACGAAGGTCTCCCGCGTCTTCAGCACCTCCGCCGTCAGGTCCGCCGGGTTGGCGATGGAGCCGAAGCCCGGCACGAACTCCTTCAGCGCCTCGGCCGTGGCCGGGGAGAGCTGCGGCAGCGGCACGCCGTGCTGGTCGGCCTTGTCCGCCGTGACGACCGCGGCCCCGCCCGACGTCGCCATGACGCCGACACCCCGGCCCGAGCGCGGCGCGCCCGAACGCGCGAAGAAGTTCGCGGTCTCCAGCAGCCCGTCGAGCCGATCGATGGCGATGGCGCCGGTGCGCTCGAACGCTGCGCGATAGGCCTCCTGCGCGCCGACAAGGGTGCCGGTATGCGACATGGCGGTCTGCCGCGCCGTTTCGCCCGTGCCCATCTTGTAGACGAGCAGCGGCTTGCCCCGGTCGCGCGCGCGTTCCGCCGCCTCGACCAGCCGGTTTCCGTCCTTCACGCCTTCGAACAGGCAGGCGATGACCTTGGTGTCGGGATCGTCGGCGAGGTAGGAGACATAGTCGCACACGTCCACGTCGGCCGAATTGCCCGCCGCGAGATAGTGGCCGATGCCGACGCCGCGCTCCATTCCCTGGAACATGGTGTAGCCGAGGCCGCCGCTCTGCGAGACCAGCGACACCGGCCCCGTGACCAGCTTCATGTCCTGGAAGCCCGCCATGAAGTTCAGGCCCGCGCGCAGGTGCGTGTTGACCAGACCGACGCAATTCGGGCCGACGATGCGCACGCCGCCCTCGCGTCCGATGGCGACAAGCCGTTCCTGCGCCGCGATGGCCTCCGGCGTGCCGAGTTCCGCAAAGCCCGAGGCATAGACGATCGCGCCGCCCACGCCCCTGTCGGCGCATTCGGTCAGGATGCCCTCGACGAACTTCGCCGCCACCGCGACGATCACGCAATCGGGGGTTTCGGGAAGCTCCGTCACCGAGGGGAAGCACGGCACGCCGTTCGCCTCGGTGTATTTCGGATTGACGCCGTAGAGCGTGCCCGCGAAGCCGGAGAGGTTCGACAGCGTCCGCTCCCCGAACGAGCCGGGCGCGGGCGAGGCGCCCACCACCGCCACCACCTTCGGCGCGATCAGCCGGCGCAGATCCTCATGGCCATAGACCGGCCGCGTTGTCCCCATGGCGCGCATGTCCTCCCTCCGTCCGCCGGCCCCGCCGCCTGCGGGCTGCCTGAGGGCTGCGGGCTCTTCCGGCCCGCCTGCCCCGGCGCGCTGCGGCGTCCGCCCGGCCCCGTCCCTCCCGGATGCGAAGCGCGCGGCGGACGGCGCCGAACGCCGTCGAATGAACAATCATTCAGGCCGCGGAGCGTGTCAAGACGGCGCGGGCCGCACGTATGCCACCCATGCGCGGCGCAGCGGCGCGCGCCAGGCGCGGGACCCCTGATCCGTCGGGATGGACCGGCGTACGGCCCCTGACCTCAGGCGCCATCGCCTTTCCGGCTTTGCGCGCGATATCGGCGCAGGCCCTTCGGCGTCAGCAGCGCCGTGAGGAACAGGTCGATCGAGCCGTTGATGTACTCGTCGATGGTCAGCATCTTGGCGAGCCGCCAGGCCTTCAGCGCCCAGCCGTGCGCGACCATGACCACGCGGTAGGTGACGAACTCCACGTTCACCGTGCGGAAATACCCTGCGGCGATGCATTCCCGGATGCAGTCGGAGATGATCTCGTTCGTCTCGATCTCCATGCCCTTGATGCGGTCGCGCATCGCGGGCGGCAGCAGCGCGGTGTAGCGGTAGGCCAGCAGCGTCGCCTCGGGCATCGCGGCCACG